>DNJW01000159.1 GCA_003488965.1 Lachnospiraceae bacterium
TTGTGCAATCTGCCAAGCAAAATTATTGAATAGGGCTTTTGACACCCTAACCCTAATAGGAAATTATGCCACATACAGATACATGAAGATGAAGTGGCAGATGCTTCCGCCCATGACGAAGAGATGAAAAATTTCATGGGAGCCAAAATTGGCATGTTTTGAATTGAAGACAGGAAGCTTTAATGCATAGATAATTCCGCCCGCAGTATAAATGATTCCTCCTGCAAGCAGCCATAAGAAAGCGCTGACAGAGAGGGTATGCCATAAAGGACCGAAAACTCCTACACATACCCATCCCATAGCGATATAGATAACGGAAGAAAACCACTTGGGGCAGGTAATCCAGAAGGCTTTTATCGTCATGCCTGCCAAGGCAATACCCCAGACAATAGCAAGAAGAGTGTAGCCAAGCTTTCCGCCGAGAACAATTAAGCATACGGGCGTATAAGAACCCGCAATTAAAACAAATATCATCATGTGGTCTATTTTCCGGAAGACCCTTATAACTTTTTCGGAAACACTGAGAGAATGGTAAGTAGTGCTGGCGCCATAGAGCAGAATCATGCTGAGTATAAATACAGACATGGATGCCAGACTGACTGCATCAGGTTCCAAGGCTGCTTTTACCAGCAGTGGAATAGCAGCAAAAACGGCCATCATCATTCCTATAAAGTGTGTAATGGCACTTCCCGGTTCACGAATTGTAATCTGCATATTTGACCTCCTTATGTTACAACAAACATATATGTGAAATACATGATGTGGTATTAAAAACTATGTTCTGTATATAAAAATACTACACCATAGTATATGATATGTCAACGGAAATATGCAAATCGTTTTGCCGGATTTATTAATCTTCTTCAATAACATGAATTTCCAAAAAATCGAAATCAATAGGTTCCATAAAATTATCCTGATAGAAACGGGCTTTGTCGTGTTTTTTAAATTCGTTTACCGTAGCATCCAGCCAGAGAGGTTTGCCTAAATCAAATTGGTAAATAATTTCATCCAGGGCATGGAATACTTTATGTGTTCTGGTGTCGCTGCTGTCATCGCAGATGACAGTGTCTCTTAATAAATGGTTGTCTTTGATAATTTTTGCCCATAACCGAAACATATGAGAAAATCCTTTCTTTTGTCCTATAATTAGGAAATTGTGCCGCAGCACTGTGAGAAGAAAAGCTGGCCGCCGGGTCAACTTTTTTGTTTGATGTTTTGCTTCATACGGCAAAGCATCGGCATATTATTTATTTTAACACAATTCTGCAGTTCCTGCGAGCAATGGTGCAGATAAGAATAAAGGATTTTTGGAATGCGCAATAAAGCAGCACGGAAATAAAGATAAATGTGTGCTAAAGGAACAGCATTGCCGATAAAAATGTAATATTAATTTTCGAATCGCATATATATATAGGGTGTGTACGTATTGGAAGAATTATTAAAATGTATAAAAATGCAAAATATAAATAAAAAGATGCATATATATAAAATGATGATATCGAAATGACGTATATAGGAATGTGCTGATGAAACAGCGGATGCAGATATCGCAGCATATAATAAACTGCTTCTGGAACGGTTTTGCTAGTTGACCGATAAGGAGGGTGAAGCAACAGAAATAATTAAAAAACAATAAAAAATTTGTGAATAATGCACATTTATGTAAAAATATGATATAATAATAACATCACAATGCTGTTTTCGGTGGGAAGGGGAAAAGAGGGGACAGTATTATTGATGAAAGCAAGGGCGGGAAGGAAATGGAACTGAGAGTAGAACGAAATAGCGATGTAGACAGCTGGAAAGAGGTTGTATTAATTTATAATTCGGCACTGAAGCAGATTTCGACAAAACTGGAAATATTAAATGATGAATTTCAGCATGTACATAGGTACAATCCGATAGAACACATTAAGTCAAGGATGAAGACATCGGAAAGTATTGTGAAAAAATTGAAACGGTATGGCTATGAATCCACAATAGAGAATATGGTGAAATATGTAAATGATATAGCCGGAATCAGGGTAATATGTTCGTTTACTTCTGATATATATGAGATAGGCGATATGATACGCGGACAAAGCGATATTAAGGTTATTGCGGTGAAAGATTATATTGTTCATCCAAAGCCGAGCGGGTATAGGAGTTATCACATGCTTGTAACCGTACCCGTATATCTGTCGGACAGGATTGTGGATACAAAAGTGGAGATACAGATACGGACAGTTGCCATGGATTTCTGGGCCAGCCTGGAACATAAAATCCATTACAAATTCGAAGGAAATGCGCCGGATTATATTAAGGGGGAGTTAATTGAATGTGCTAAAATGGCGGCGGAACTGGATGACAGAATGCTGTCGCTGAATAATGAAGTACATAGTCTAAGCGGAGAAAAAAGAACTTAGCATGGAAAGCAGAGTCGGCTGTTGAGCTGACTCTGTTTTTGGCTTTAGGATTTTTTTGGCTTAAAATGAGGAGTGCCCAGACACCTTGCGGCGCCTGGGCTATTATGAAAAAAATTTATCTATGTGTGTAATG
>DNJW01000017.1:0-1777 GCA_003488965.1 Lachnospiraceae bacterium
CGGTACTTAGCTGCCGTATTTTGGCAGCTTATGTACCATTACGGTAATCACGGAGCGAAAGCGCGTCTGTGTTGGAATATACAAGATACACAATGACAAGTGCAGAATCATTGTGTTTCGCAAATGCCTAACCGAAACCCTACACTATCTTACCGTCTTCTATCCGGATAATCCGGTCTGCCATCTGAGCAATTTCCTCATTATGAGTAATCATTACCATCGTCTGTTTGAACTTGTCACTGGTAACCTTCAGAAATCCTATCACATCCTGACTGGTCTTGCTGTCCAGATTCCCTGTTGGTTCGTCCGCCAATACGATTGCCGGTTTCGAAGCCAGTGCACGGGCAATCGCCACCCTTTGCTGCTGCCCGCCGGAAAGCTGGTTCGGCCGGTTATGGATTTTCCCTTCCAAGCCCAGCGTACGGACAATTTTATCCATATATTCCATGTCCGCCTGATTTCCGTCCAGTTCAACAGGCAGCACAATATTTTCATAAACATTCAGCACCGGGACAAGATTATAACTCTGAAATATGAACCCTATTTTCCTGCGCCGGAAAATTGTCAGCGCATCATCCTTTAATGCGAAAATATCCTTTCCCGCCACCTCCACGCTTCCCGCCGTAGGCCGGTCCAGTCCGCCAATCATATGCAGCAGCGTAGATTTTCCGCTGCCGGAAGTTCCGACAATCGCCACAAACTCACCATTCTCCACCGAAAAATCCACACCGTCCAACGCTTTCACAGCAGTATCTCCGCTTCCGTAATATTTTTTTAATCCTTTTGTTTTTAATATTTCCATTTATAGACTCCTCTCTGCTCAAAAGAATATCTGCATGCATCTAACAGCATAGTCTCCTATAAAGCCAAAAAATTGGTGCATGCTTCTTCCTGCATACACCAATATAACCAATTAATCTTTCCAGATTCTTTCCCAAATCTTACGGTTTTGAAAGAATTTCTGTCCTAATAAACTATTGATTTCAACTCATCCTTTATCCGCATCTAAAAGATACCTTTGAATCTCATTATAAAATTCCTCTGCCCTACTATATTGCTCCTGTGCATCCTGCTTCGATGCTATAAAAAAATCATCATAATCACAGCTATTTCTTATCTGAAAAGCGCTCTACAGATACTTTGAATATAATTCATTAAATTATCCAATCTGCTTTCCTTCTTTCAATATATTCATATAATAGGGCAGTATCTGCTTATATCTTTCATATTCATCAAACGGTATGACTGCAGGAGAAATAACAACATCATTTTCCAATCCGATATCCGCAGACATATCCCATATCTGCTTTAGCTGTTTCTGTAGTTCAAGTCTATCTCCCTTAACAATAGCAGTAATATCTATATCGGATTCGTCATCATAGTTCTCCCGCGCGTAAGAGCCATATAAATAAATTGCAATAATATTATCACCATACACCGAACGATAAGATTCTACAATCTGCCGTGATATATTACCCAGCTGAACTTTTGTACACATAACAAGCTCCTTCCTATCTTCTTATCACGTGATTTCCTTACTATTCTTTCCCGCAATTATCCGTCTCATTATTCGCCGGAATTCATTTTTTTATTATATCATTTCTCTTTATTTTAAACAATCTAAACCAGAAAATAACTGATAACTGCCAAATAAAGAAAAACCCTCTTTTAAACCCATCCCCACATCTGCTATAATAATGCATACAAAAACAGCGAACCAATATCCGAACAGCCAGGAGACAAAGAGTGAAATATTTTTCAAATCTTTCACTCCCAA
>DNJW01000017.1:2071-3524 GCA_003488965.1 Lachnospiraceae bacterium
TCTGCGCTGCATCCACAAACTTGAAATGCGCGATAAAGCGGCGCAGAAATGAGGAAAAATATGAACATAGACGAAATCTTAAGTGAACAACGTAAATTTTTTCAAAGCGGCACTACCCTTCCGGTGGAATTCCGTATCCGTATGCTGGAAAGGCTTCGCCATAAGATAAAGAAATATGAAGCCGAAATCGGCGCTGCCCTTAAGACGGATCTGGGCAAAAGCCGTTATGAAGCTTATATGTGCGAGACCGGGCTTGCCATTACCGAAATCAGCTATATGATTAAGCATACCCGCAAATTTGCGGCAAACCGCCGGGTATCCACCCCTCTGGCACAGTTTGCTTCCTTCAGCTATCAAAAGCCTTCGCCTTACGGAAACACTCTGATTATGAGCCCTTGGAACTATCCCTTTCTCTTAACTATAGACCCTCTGGCGGATGCGATTGCAGCAGGCAATACTGCTGTTGTAAAACCCAGCGCCTATTCCCCGGCCACCAGTGCCGTTATCCGGAAGATTATAGAAGAATGCTTTCCCCAAAAATATATTGCCGTTATCACCGGCGGCAGAAAAGAAAACGCTGCCTTGCTGGAAAAGAAATTTGATTTTGTTTTTTTCACAGGCAGCCAAAATGTGGGAAAAGAAGTCCTCAGACATACTGCCGAAACTCTGACTCCTGCCGTTCTGGAACTGGGCGGGAAAAGTCCCTGCATCGTTGATAAGACAGCGAAATTAAAGCTTGCTGCAAAACGGATTGTATTCGGCAAATACTTAAACTGCGGCCAGACTTGTGTAGCACCGGACTATATTCTCTGCCACAGCAGTATCAAGAACCAGCTGGTAAAAGAAATCTGCCGGCAAATCCAGAAACAATACGGCAGCAGGCCTCTCGAAAACCCTGCCTACGGCAGAATCGTCAACGAAAAACACTTTGACCGCCTTTGCGGGCTGATTGATAAAAGTAAAACCGTTTGGGGCGGAACTGCCAAAAGGGAAACCTTGCAGATTGCCCCAACGGTCATGGACAATGTCACCTGGAACGATGCTGTCATGAAAGAAGAAATTTTCGGTCCCATCCTGCCTGTCCTGACTTTTGACAGTTCCCGCGAACTGTACACCCTTCTGGCGGATAAACCCAAGCCGCTGGCGCTTTACCTTTTTTCGGAAAACAGACAGCGCATACAGGAAGTGACCGGACGCTGTTCTTACGGAGGCGGATGCATCAACGATACCATCATCCATCTGGCTACCAGCGAAATGGGCTTCGGCGGCGTGGGCGAAAGCGGTATGGGCTCCTACCACGGCCAAAAGGGCTTTGATGCTTTCTCCCACACCAAGAGCATCGTTGACAAAAAAACATGGCTGGACCTCCCTATGCGGTACCAGCCTTATAAAGAAAACCTATATGGCAGGCTCCTTCATCTGTTTTTAAAGTAAAAAAAGTTGGCCCGGCGGC
>DNJW01000017.1:3792-6749 GCA_003488965.1 Lachnospiraceae bacterium
TAAAAAAAGTTGGCCCGGCGGCCAACTTTTCTTCTCCTTATTTTGCCAGAAAAACAGAAAATACAGAGCCTTTCATAGGCCGGGAAGACACCTTGATATAGCCGCCCTCCCGGCTTATGATTTCGCGGGCCAGATAAAGGCCTATCCCTACGCCGCTTTCCCGGCTCACTGCAGGGGAACGGTAAAAACGGGAAAATATCTTTGCCGTTTCCCCCTCCTCCATTCCGATGCCGGTATCCTTAATGTCTATACGCACAAACATTTCATAGTCCCTTGCCGACACTTCCACTTCGCCGCCGGAGGGCGTATATTTAATCCCATTGTCCACAATATTAGACAACGCCTCCAACGTCCATTTTTCATCAAAAAACGCCGTTACTTCCGGCACTTCTCCAATCAAAAAAGTGATTTTCTTCCGCCTTGCCGCCTCTTCAAAATCCAGCCCGTCAATCAGACTTTTTATCCTTCCCTTTTCCGGCCTTACCGCTATCACACCGCTTTCCAGACGGGAAATTTTTACCAGAGACTGAATCAGGAAATTCAGCTTGTCCGCCTGCCCTTCAATCTGAAATACAATATTTTGCGCTTCTTCATCCAAACATTTATTTTCCTCCAGCAGCTGTGCATAAAGCAGCATATTGGCAATCGGTGTTTTTGTCTGATGGGAAATATCGCTTACCAGCGTTTTTATTTTTTCCCGTTCTCCCTCTATCTGCTGCCTGGCTGTCTGGCCGGATATAAGATATTGATACATTTTGGATTCCAGACGGGATAAGCGTCCCTCGTCAAAGTCAGTTTCCAAAAAGACACCTTCTTTGGCAGCATCTATCATATGCTCTATGCCGCCCCATATTTTATTCGTTCTATAGAAAAAAAACGCCAGCACTGCCAAAAGCACTGCAACCGCCGCTGCTAACACTCCCGTCATACCCCACCTCGCCAGCCTATTACCAAATTCTTTTCACACTTCTCCTCATGCCGCCTATAGCGGCATAAACAATCCATGAGAAGAATGCACGCTTTATGCATTCTTCAGTGTGAAAAAGCCTTGCAATGCAAGTCTTTTTCACACTTCTCCCACACATATCCAATACCATATACCGTTTTGACAGGAGCCCCCGGCAGTTTGGAACGCAGGCGGTTCATGGTTACCGACAGCGCATTCTCCTCCACAAACTCTGCCCCGTCGGACCAGATGCGGTCAATCAGCATATTTCTGGACAATGTAATACCGCAGTTGGATACAAGGAGCTTTAACAGTTTCTGCTCTGTCTTGCTCAGTTCCACAGCAACGCCTTCCACCGTAAATCTCATGGATTCAAAGTCGAAGAAAAAACCCTCCTGCCGGAAGCAGTTTGCTCCCGGCTGCTTGGCATCTCTTTGCAGACTGCCGGACAGCTTCTCCTCTGGCTGCCCGCTTTCCTGCTCTGAAACTGCCTGCCCCGGTTTTCTCCGGAAAACAGCATTGACCCTGGCACGGAGAACCATCAGGGAAAACGGCTTCGTAATATAATCATCCGCCCCTATCTCCAGACCGGTTACAATATCGGTCTCCATATCATTGGCCGTCAGAAAAATGATTGCTACCTTGCTTCTTTTCCGTATTTCCTTACAGTAATCCAACCCGCTTCCATCCGGCAGATTCACATCCAAAATAATAAGGTCTATGCTTTCGTCAAATAATCCGCGCGCTTGTACAAGACTGAACGCCTGCACATTCTCCTCGCCGCGCAGGGATAAAGCTATACCGTCGTTTAAAGCCCGGTCGTCCTCCACGATAAGAATTTTCATATACGCCTTCTCCTATGCCGACACCGCTTTTTTTATAGTTAACCACATTAGAAATTTCGTTTACTCTAATTATCAAGGCCAGATACCTGAAATACATAATCTGTGTTATAAGTTCTGACAAAAAGCCTGTCATCCTTAAAAATAATATAATCCGCCTTTGACACCAGCGGTATCTGCCCTATCCTTTTTCCCGTATGCCTGTCCAGCTGGTAAAGATAGTCATCCTCCGCCGTAAACCCATACCCGCAGCAAATCACATCCCCCAGGATTTCAAAATTCAAGGAATTACAAGTCAAAGGCTCTGTTTTCCATAGCACCTGTCCATCCTCCGGGCTGATTGCGGCAATATATCCGTTATGAGGCGAGGATTCGGCATACGTATAATGAAAGACGGATACATATAAAATACCTTCATAAACCGCAGCGCTGCGTATTTCCTGCTCCACAAAATCCTTATCCTCCGGCCGGAAGTCATCCGCATACTGATAATCGGAAAAATCCAATGTAATTTCCATATCACCGTTTTTCCAGACTGCCACTGTCATATTGTCCCTGTCAATAGAGCAAAAATAATTCTCATCATTCAACTCCCGCAGTTCCAGACCGTTCTTAGAAAACCAGCTTTCCTCATCGGTAATCCCATTCTCTTTCTGCTCCAAAACAGTAATTTCCAAAGGCTTTGTCTCCGCTTCCCCCGCAGCCTTTGCATAATAATCCCAAGAAGGATTTAAAACCTTTACAGTCTTTGGCTGTATTTCCTCCGGTGCCATATCCGGCGTTTCCTTCTCCGATATTTCCCCGCTCTCCTCTATATTTTCCTTTTCTGCAAAGTCTATGCTGTCCTCCTCACCGGTTTCCTGCATTTCCATCACTGCTGCCGTTTCCCCCTCCGCTATGTCCTGCTGCCCGTTCTCCTGCTTTCCCAACCGGTTTGCAGCAAACAGTCCGGCTCCTGCTCCCAGCATAAATAAAACACACCCTGCAATTATCCACTTTCCCCGTTTCATAAATTATGACTTCCCTTCTTTCTCCTCACAAATCTGAATGAAAATGCCTTATTTCAGGCATTTTTCACTGCTAAAAAAGCTAGTCCTATGTCACAAGCCATCCATAAAATATTAAGAAACTCTTAGGCTGCGTTCTTTGCAGCCTTAGCGTTTCTTAAT
>DNJW01000017.1:7013-8986 GCA_003488965.1 Lachnospiraceae bacterium
TTTGCAGCCTTAGCGTTTCTTAATATTTTTATATCACACCGCTTTGCATTCGTCAATCTACGATACCAGCCTGACCTTGTAATGTTCCAGCCAATAATTTACTTGCAGAAGATAGGCCAGAAGCTGCGGCCCCGCCATCAGCTGCCCGTAGAAGGGTCTTGCATAATCAGAGGGCTGTTCCATAAACCGTTTTACCTTTTCCCTATCCACCAGCTGTCTTAAGGGAGCACGGGCATCCTCCAGCACCTCCAGCATATGCCCCCTCACCAGCTGCTCATAGGCCGGATCGTAAGTTTTCGGATAAGGACTTTTTCTCCGGTACAAAACTTCCTGCGGCAGATGCTCCTTTCCCGCTGCCCGCAGCAGCGCCTTCACCACCCCGTCATGATATTTCATATCCCATGGCACATTCCATGCGTATTCAATAATTCTGTGGTCGGCAAACGGTACCCTGGCTTCCAGCCCCACATGCATGCTGGTCCGGTCCATTCTGTCCAGCAAGGTCTGCATAAACCAGCGCAAATTTAAATACGAAATTTCCCTGCGCCGCTTCTCCTCTCCCCCTTCTCCTTCCAAAACCGGCGTTTCCGCCACTGTCCTATGATAAGCCTCCTTGGCGTATTCCTGTATAGGCAGTTCCTCAAGCACCTCATCCCGCAGCAGCATCGTCCTCGGTTTAAAGTCCATAGACCAGGGAAACATATCCGCCTCAAAACATTCCTTCTTATGAAACCATGGATATCCTCCGAAAATTTCATCTGCGCATTCCCCGGTCAGCGTTACCTTGTGGTTTGCTGCCACCTTCCTGCAAAAATACAGCATCGACGACTCCACATCCGCCATACAGGGCAAATCCCTTGCCCTTACCGCTTCAAACAGATAATCATACAGCTCCTCATTCCTGCATTCCAGATAATGATGTCTTGTATGGGCAAATTCCTTTACTTTATCTACCCAGGGCCGGTCCTGGGAGGGCTGAAAGGCATTTGCCTTGAAATTCACATCATTGTCCTTAAAATCAAAGGAATAGGTATCCAGTACTTTTCCCTTTTTCTGCAGTTCCCTGCTGCAGATAGCTGTTACAAGGCTGCTGTCTATCCCGCCGGACAAAAAAGTACAGATCGGCACATCCGAAAGCATCTGCATTTTTACCGCATCCTCAATCAGATACTGCATCTTCTCCACAGTCTTCTCCCATGTATCCTCATGAACCCGGCTTTCCAGCTTCCAATAACAATGTTCCCGGCAGCCGTCCGCCCCGCATTCCAGGAAATGCCCCGGCAGCACCTCCAAAATTCCCTGAAATACCCCTTTTCCATAAGTCTTTGCAGGACCAAGCCCCAGCACCTCGCACAGCCCTTCCCTGTCCACGGCAGGCTCTACCCCCGGAAAGCGGAAAATGCCCTTTATTTCGGAGGAGAAAATAACCGTATCTTTGCTTTTTGTGTAAAAACAAGGCTTTACTCCCGCCCTGTCCCGGAACAGGAACAGCCTTTCCAATTTCCCGTCCCAGACGGCAAAAGCAAAAATTCCGTTCAAACGCTTCACAAAATCCGTTCCGTACCGCATATATCCTGCCAGAATTACCTCTGTGTCGCTATTTGTCAAAAATTTCTCCCCCGCCTCCTCCAGCTCCTTCTTCAGTTTCCCCATATTGTAAATCTCCCCGTTATACACAACCGCCCAGACATTCTCTCCCGCCTGCCTTATCATGGGCTGCTGCCCTGCCAGCAAATCAATAATGGAAAGCCGTACATGGGCCAGACCGCAATGGGTTCCCAAAAACACCCCGTCCTCATCCGGTCCTCTGTGCTTCTGGCTACGGTTCATCTTATGCAAAACGGAAAGCCATTTTGCTTCCTCTGCCTTATAATTTTCCTTTACGTTAAAGAATCCTGCAATCCCGCACATATTAATCTCCATTCCGGAGCGTTTACGCGACGGGGCGGCGCAAATCTCAAATTTGCGTCTGC
>DNJW01000017.1:9289-32753 GCA_003488965.1 Lachnospiraceae bacterium
CGCAAATCTCAAATTTGCGTCTGCCATCCGGGCTTATTTGTGACGCTCCAGCACAAATAGCCGATTGAAAAATAAGCTATCAAGCTTATTTTTCAATCTAATCCTCCTACAAAGCCAGCAAAGGCTGGAGCTGCCGCCCTTCCAATGCCATTTCCAGCGTAGGCACAATTTTTTCGCAATGCGCCACCAGCGAATTCGGTTTTTTATCCGCATCATCCTGCCCAAAAGGTACAAAATATATATTTTTTGTATTTAACAGCGTCCCGATATTTTTCATATTCATTCCCAGCCCGTCGTTGGTAGAAATAAAAATCACCAATGGCTTCCCGTTCCTGAGATGGGCTTTTGCCGCCATCAGCACCGCCGTATCCGTAATCCCATTGGCCAGCTTTGCCGCCGTATTTCCCGTACAAGGAATAATCGCCAGAATATCCAGATACCCCTTCGGTCCGATAGGCTCCGCACCTTCGATGCTCAATATTGCCTTTCTTCCCGCAATCTCCTGTGCCCGTTTTAAGAAATCTTCCGGTCCGCCGAATCTGCTTTCTATGCTCATAGCCGCATCCGAAAAAATAGGGTATAGCTCCGCCCCGGTTTCCTTTAAATACTCCAATTCCCGGAAAACCTTATCAAAAGTACAAAAGGAACCGCTAAACGCAATTCCTATTTTCTTCCCTCTTAATTTCATACAAATCCCCCTTTCTGAAAATTTTCCGCTTACAAAAACCGGCTAAACAACTCTTTGCAGACATTTGCTTAGCACGTATTCCGACAGACATTTCGCCGATATTTCACCGGCATACTTTCCCGGCAGTCCCAGACAATGCAATGCTTTTATCTGTCTTGCCTCCGCCTCCTTATAATCCAGTCCACCCCTGCCGGAAGCAATATCAATAATCAGGGCGTCTTTTCTGATTTTTTTTAGCATTTCCTCATCCAATATCACCGCCGGTATTGTATTGTATATATATTCAAATCCCGCTATTTCTTCTCCCAAGTCTTTTAATCCCAGCACCTCCATGCCGAAAGCCTCCGCCATTGCCAGCTCCTGGGCATTATTGCTGCAAACCGTCACATAAGCGGATAATCCCTTCAGCTTCCCGCTTAATACTTTTCCGCATCTCCCGTATCCCAGCACAAGGCTCCTGCTGTGATGGATATTCGTCTGCTTATGGAGCAGCGCCTCCAATACAGCCCCTTCCGCAGTGGCTATTGCATTGAAAACCGCAACGTTTTCGTCCTTCATAAAGTCATAGCAGGCAATTCCCCGCTCGCTGCACTCCTGACGGAACGCTTCCGGTATAATACCGCCGAATATCTTATGGTATTTTCTGATATGGCGGGACAGTTCCTTCAGATTTACAATCCCTTTTTTCTCAATCGGGATTCCTCCTACAATCACCGGAGCGGCCTCCACTGCCTGCTTTAAAGAATCCGCATAACCGTCCGCTTCTATATCCATATCGTTTTTATGGCACACCTTATAACCGATAACACGATGTCCTCTTTCCATGAAAAAGGGTATCATGCATGCCGTACGCTTATCGCCCCCGATTACCGCAATATCATATTCTGCCATGCCTTCCTCCACTATAAATCCAGTCCGTTATAACGACACCCTGTTTCATTATTGATATGCTTTTTTCGGCAGACTGGTGCTTGTCAAGGGGGATGCAGACAAGGAAAACAACGGATGTAACAGTGAAGCCGAAGGCTGAACTGTCACCAACGGATAATATACTCTGCGAACCACCCTTATATCGGCAAAAAGGGCTGAAGTCATAAACTACAGCCCGAAACTTATACCTTATATTTCTAAATTGCTTATAAAAAATCCCTTTCATCACATTTCAGCTTATAAATCTCTTTCAAATCATCAATAGCCATCTCAACATCAAAAGTATGGAATCCAAGCCAGCATTCATTCATTGTTTCAGCATCAGCAATCTTATATATCTCACGGCTATATTCATTTGTATAATAATGCCAATAACGATAGACATATCCTGCCCAATACATCACTTCCGCAGTATAAGCTGTGCCGGCTTTTTTTAAGCCGCCGGCTTCGTCATCTAATTCTTCCAGAATATATTCTTCTCCGGCCCATTGCAGCCGGTCATAAACATCATCAAGAGCCAAAGCAGTTCTGCTATTCATAAAGAATTCTATAAATAACAGACAATCCAGTCCCTTTTTTTGCACCATTTCAAACAGCCTTCCTTGTATATCACAAAGTTGACGTTTTTCAAGTGTCAGATTTTCCATTTTTTCTCCATTCTGCGCTGCTTTATTACGCAAATCCATAAAAAAGATTCTTAAGCGGCGTTCTTTGACGCCTTAGAACTTCTTTTCACACTTCTCCTATTGCTAATATTTCATCAAAAAATCGGCCCTCACGACGATATTTCCGACATATCTCATCTGCCATAGCAATACCTTTAGAACGGTTTGTTTCACTTTCCCGTTTTAATTTGGCACGTTCATCTTCAGAAAGTTCTTGTACATCCAATATTTTTATTTTTTTGCAAGCTCTTTCTGTTAAGGCTGCATACTGTTTACCAAGTTTCAATGCCGAAAGACTATTAATAAGTGCAATATCTGTAATCTCTCCATTGAAAAAGCGGTCCAGTACAACAAACATTCTATCATTCGCAATATAGCCAACCACCATATCACATCCACTGCTTAAATCTGCAAACCGCTTATAAATAGGCGAGTCTTTCGCAAACTCCATTTTACCGCGATTATATGCAACCAATAATGCCCAATCCAACCCTGCTTCTATATCAAGAATGTTGAGCCCTGATAGGTCAACGCTTAATGTATATATTTTGGCATTAGGATAATTACAGATTAGCGTAAGCGGCTGAATCCGATCGGTCCCCATATAAAAACCTTTGCCAAAATCGCAGTGTTCCCGGCTTGACGGTGCAATAGCGCCATGAATTCCCGACTTTGAGCCGTGATAAAGGGTTATTTTTTCATAAGAAGAAATTTCTTTTCCTAATTTCATATAGGTCTCCTATTATACAACGATACTCCTTAGTTCTGACGTCCTTGTCATGCCTTCTCCTGCGTAAAAGAGGCAGCCTGAAATTATCCAAGCCACCTCCAACTTTTTTCATAAACAAGTGTTTTATCCTAGTACAGCATTACTGCTCTTATTTATATTATATCCAAATTCTCAGCAAAATCAACTTAAACTTAATTTAATAATTATATTCCTTTTACCAGTTTCTAAAACAGTCCGGAAAAATTCCTCCATACCGAGGAAATCCCGTCCACCACAGTTGCCGCCTTTTCTATCCATCCTAAAAATATGTCCAGCCCTTGTACGCAAAAATCTGTGAGACCGGAAACCGCTTCAAAGCCGCTGTTATATGCTGCCATGCTGCGGAATTGCCTAAGCCCGGCTTCCGCCTCGATGATTTTGGCTTGTATCTCTCCATAACCGCATTTTTCGGCCGCCTCTTCCATCACTTCTTCCGCCATCTCAGGTTCATTTTGCGCCGAATAAACCTCCGCCAGACCAAAATAAGCTTCATAATTCTTATCGTCTACGCTTATGATATGTTCAAATGTGACTTCTGCCTGCTCATAATCCAATTCCGAAAGGCACCGGTATCCCAAGTCAAGCTGTTCCGAATAGGTATCGTCTGAAACCTTTCCGTATGCATATATGTTGACAAAACAAAACCCTGCGGCAAGCAATACTCCTCCCCATATCAGTTTTTTTATTTTTTTATTCATAATTGCTCCATCCTAACCGGCTTTTATATATGCCTTTACAAGCACAACTGTAATATTGTCTCTTTCCCCCCGTCTTTTAACTAGGGAAACCGCATCTATCAGCCTTTTCTTAATAGCAGCCCTATCCACTAGCAGCGACGGTTTTAAAAGTTCTCCTATTTCATCTTCCCCCAGTTCATGAATAAACCCGTCGGAACAGAGGAAAATGATTTCCCCCTGGGCAATGCTTCCTCTCTTATAAGCAATCTGCAGAAATTCCGATGCACCCACACATTGCAGAATCAAGTTCCGCCTTTTGTCATATCTGGCTGCCTCTCTGGATAAACGTCCTGCTTTTACCTCCCGGGCAACCACGCTCTGGTCCTCTGTCAGCTGCAGCACTTTATCTTTCATGCAGTACGCCCTGCTGTCCCCTACCTGGGCGATAATATATTCCCCGTCAATAATAAAAAGCAATGTTAACGTTGTGCCAACCCTGATTTCCTTATCTTTTGCATAACTGTAAATCAAACGGTTCTGTTCCTGAATACACCGTTCCATTTCTTTCTGCATATAATCGATAAGCTGCTCTTTCGTTTTCCCCTGAATATTTTTGCTGACGGTATAGTCGAACCAATTATTCAGGCATTGCACGGTGCTTTTGCTGGCGTAATCCCCTTCCTGCAGACCCCCAACCCCATCGCAGACTGCAGCCATTACCAGAAAATGCTCCCCAACCTTCATCATTCTCGCACAGCATGCATCCTCGTTTACCAATTTACAGATTCCAGCGTCCGAATGCATCTCTGAAATAAAATGCAGATTACTTTCCGGAACGGAAGCCTTTATGCTATTTTCATCCTCTATTCTTATTGTTTTTTCAACCATGCTCCGCTCCAGTTTATATCGGCATTATTTCAATACTGAATTCTACCTCTCCTAATCTGACAATATTTCCCGATGCTATTTCGCTTTCCCCCTGTATCATCCTTCCTTCCAAATAGGTATGATTTGCGGAATTCATATCGCGGACAAAAAAACGGTTGTTTCTTATATAAAATTCACAGTGCTGCCCCGATACGGTAAGATTGTAGTCTATGACAATCTGGACCATATCTATATTTCTTCCCACAATCACAGGGCGGTCCATGGGATACCGGAATATTCTTTCCGGATTCTCCCTGTCCCGTAAAGTTAACAGATATCTTCCCCCTAAAATCGTGGTTACATTTTCTTCCTGCCCATTTCCCTGGCTTGGTTCTTGCGTAACAGGCATATCCGGTATTGTTTCCTTTTTCTTCTTTGCGCTCTTTTTCTTCTTTTCACTCCCCTTTTCGCTCCCCTTTTTCCTTTTCTGAAAAATAAGAAGCACTGCCGCCGCCACTGCTATGGCAGCTCCTGCAATTTTCTCTATTCCTATGCCTCCGGTCTTGCTTTCTTCTTGTTCCTCTGCCGGCTGGGGGACAGGCTCCGGTATCGGTTCTGGTTCCGGTTCAGGCTCCGGGATAAGCTCTGGTTCCGGTTCAGGCTCCGGCTCTTCCTCTTTTTCCGATTCCTGCTCAATTAATGTAAACGGCATGGCCGTTTCCCCGGTGATACTGATGTCCCCCTTATCCGTACGGATATTCAGCAAAATATGCCTGCTGTCCCCATCCATTACATTTTGCGGAATCTCCATCGTAACGGCATATATATCCGAAAAATCATGTATTTCCTCCGCCAGCAGACTGATATCGTCAAAATCTTCGATTAAATATTCTTTTCCGTTTGTCATCCGGGATAAGGCAAACATATTTTTTAGCTCTTCCGAGTTATCCTTGTAGATATGCCCTATTGTACAGACTGTTCTGGGAACCTCCTTTAGTTTTGCCGACAGTTCCTCTTTTGTTATACCGATTGCCTTATTGTCAACCCCGTCGGAAATCACAATAAATCTAGTATATTCCTGATCGTTTTGAATTTTTTCCAGAGCCTGAAATAAGTAATCTGTCAGATAGGTATCCTGGTTATTAAATTCCATTTCATCAACCAGTCTCAGCATCTCCTCCCCATCTTTTGACTTTTCTGCAAGAAACTGCATATCTTCACCGAATACCGCTAGGCTGACCACTTCATTTTCCGGTATTTCCTGCACATACTGCCTTAGAATATTTTTTATATTTTCACGGTTTTCCTCCGATATCGACAAAGAGTTGTCCAGCAGAATCACCGTATGCACGGAAATCTCCCCAGGCACCGTTATTTCCACATTTTCACAAGGATATTGCGCCACCTGGGCATCTGCGGACTGAATCCTGCCGCTGCATTCTATATAAGACAAAACCTCATTATCCTTTACCGATATCTGTAAAAAACTGCCCTCCGCCGCATATACCTTTCCTGACCCAAGACCTAATACCGCAGCAAATAATATAACAAATAATTTTAACGGAAAAAAAGCCCTTCTCATTGGTGCTCCTCCTTATATTCTTCATTAATCTGATGAATTAATTTTTCCCTCTGTTTCCCAAAAAAACCTGCCGCCGCCGCCAATGCAGCCATACCCGCCAAACATAAAACGCCCCCCGCCAAAACCAAAACCTTCCCCATACCAAACACCCTCCTCTTAGTGTTTCTTATTGTTAGACGATTGCCTATTTCCTAATGTTCTAAATACCCTGCCCGGACCAGTTCATTGTATATTTTTTCCAAAAGGGGCATTTCCGAATCCTCTTCCTCTGCCAGCTGGTATAATTCCGCCGCCTTTTTGTAACTTACTTCAAAGTCATAATAATCTCTTTCCGAAACCTCTTTATTGGCCTGCTCGTCCGCTTCCAGAAAAGCCAGCCGTTTATAAGAAATATAGTTGTCCCCATATAAGTCAATGGCTTTCTCTATGGTCTCGTGGGCCTTTTCAAATTCCCCGATCTGCTCATATAAAATCGTAAGATTCAGATAGGTCTGATAGGATGACATCCCATTGGAAATAATATCCTGAAATACTTGGATTGCCTTTTGGCTATATTGCGGTTCATCCGTATTTGCTTCCAGATTAATGTACATCTGGGCAAGGCGCTCATATAATATCCCTGTGCTTCCTAACGGAAGTTCATGAATCCCCTTCTCTAACATCGCCACACTGTCCAATAAAGCTTCCGTACTGTTTTTATCCAAATCGCTGTAAAAAACATATGCCCTTATCCGTATGGCATCGTCATTGGTAACTGACAGGCACTTCCGGAATTTTTCCCTGGCTGTCTCTATATCCTTCTGGCTTTTGGCAATTTCTCCTTGTACCAGATAAATCTGGTCCTCTCCCAGCCCGTTTTCAATTGCCCTATCTAAAATGTCCTGCGCATCCCCGCTTCTTCCCGCCCCCGCGTATGCAATCGCCAAATCACGGTATATGGATTTATTTTCCGCATCATATGTAAACGCGGTTTCCAGTACCTTCACCGCAGTCTGATAATCATTCCTCTCATAATAACAGTTTCCCAGCAGCAAATATAAATTGGCAGCGACTACCGGGTCCTCCAGCGGATGTTCGCCAAATAACTGCTGTATATATTCCACGCATCCGTCATAATCCCTATTTTTATACAGCCATACTGCCCTTTCATAATAAGCCCTCGGGTCCGATTCATCCAACGCCACACATGCCGTATATTTTTCCTCAAATTCCTCCCCGTCAAATCCCGCAATAGCGGCTTCCATTTCATCAATATATGTCTGGTATAAATTCTCCCTTTCCGTACGGCTTATTCTCAGCCCTATAAAAACCAGTGCAATTCCGAATAAAAAAACAGAAAAGGAAAGCAGTATTTCTATCCTCTGTTTCAGCAGCAGCTTTTTATATCTGCCGTCCAGCTTCGCAATCTGGTTCAATGCTTCCAGCATTTTCTCCACAGACTGGAAACGGTCTTCCTTTTTATATGCCGTAGCCGTTGTGAGAATATATGCAAAAGCATCCGATGAAAGTGCGCTTAACTCTTCATAGGTCAAATCCGGCTGCCCGTCGTCCATTCTTCTTCCGGTCAGTAAATGATATAAGGTTGCACCCAGACTGTAAATATCCGACCGGACGTCAATCTGGTGCGCCGGGTTATCCACGAAAACGCTGTCCAAGGTGGTATCCAGCAACGCCGTTTCCTGCTCTTTTTTATTATTTCCATCTAAAAATACTGTTTCATTTTCTCTATCTAATAACAGTGTTTCCGTATCATGCCCTGCATTTTCCAGAAACACTGTGCCATTTTCCAATCCAATGGTTTCCGTATTCTGCCCTTCTATTTTGTCACTATCTTTCCCAATATTCCATGTTTCCTTTTTAGCGCCTGCTGCTTCCAGCATTTTCTGCTGGATTTCCAGCACCAGAGCCTTCTGCTCCGGTGCCGCATAACCCTTGCTGTAGCCGACAGCCATGGTTTCATTCTGCTCAAAAAACCCGGAAATGTTAAAATCAATCAGACAGATATTGTCCGCCGGGGTGAGCATAATATTGGCCGGCTTAATATCCCCGTGCAGAATGGGGATAGCCCGTCCATGCAGATAAATCAGCGCCTCGCATAGCTGTCTTGCATATTTAATTATTTTGTCCTGAGAAAATTTTACGTTTCTGTCCAGCAGCTGCTGAAAAGATTCCCCCGGAATAAAATCAATTACCGTATAAACATCGTCCCCCGCCTCAATGAAGTCCAGAACCTGGGGCAGATAGGAATGCCGCAAATCTTTTAATATATCCGCCTCCTGACGGTTTTTCAGTTCATCCCTGGATTTCATATGCATTTTTTTAATGACCACTTCTTTTTGGAGGCGTTTATGGTAGGCCTTATAGATAGAGCCTCCCCCGCCTTTTCCGATTTGTCCTATAATGTCATATGTATCTTTTAGCTGTTCCTGAATATTCGCCGTAAAATCTTCCATACTTGTTTAACTCATCCTTCTGCTGTTTTTACTCCTCTGTTTCCCCGGCAATGCTTTCATCCGCCACAGTATCGCCGGACTCTGCTATTGCCCCGGATTCCGCCGGAATCTGTGCATCCTCTCCGTTGTCTTTTGATTCCGCAGGGCTTTCTGATTCTTCATTTTCTTTGTTTTCTGTACCATTGCCGGATGGCAAAACCCCTTCCGGAACCGATGCTGCTTCTGAATTTTTATTTTCAGCCTCTTCGGATTCCGTATTCTCTCCGTCCTGATTCTCTATAGTTCCTGCATCAGCAGCTTCCTCAGTGTCCGCGGTCTCTCCGGATTCCTCCATTTCCTCTGCTTCCGTATTTTCTGTTTCCCCAGTCTCATTCCCTGTCTCTGTGCTGTCATTTCCTTCTTCCGCCGTCTCATCTCCTGCTGCTTCTTCCCCAGTCTCATCTTCTGCCGTTTCTTCTTCCCCGGTTTCTTCGCTATTCTCAAGAACGGCTTCTATATCTGCACTGGCTGCCAGTTCCGCTGATTCCTCATCATTTCCTGCTGCTGCCATAGGGCTGCTTACGGCCTGCAAAGTATTTCCTATTTCACAAGGCTGACTCTCTGCCGTCTCATCTTCCAGCGATGCCAATGCTATCGGACTTCCTGCATTTGCATCATTTGCCGCCACGCTCGGAATGTTTCCTGACGATTCACCCGGATAATCAAAGGATATTCTATTTGTTACATTCAGCCTTCCGTTTTCAATCCTAAATACCTCCCAGGTAATTCCTTGTTCATTGGCCGGTACACTGCCGTCAAAAATAATACCATCGGAAGAATAAACCACAACCCTTGCACCGGAGTGCGCCAGATTCCACGCCCCGCTGCCCCCCTCGCCGGTCCAGCCATCCGAATAATTATGCACTGCATATATGTAAGAATTTCCTTCCCCGATTTTTACAGTAGTTGTTTCCGGCCCATAAGAGCTGATATCATCCACATCCAATGATGCATATCCTGCGGAATTTGTATTAGTATTTTGACTGTTATAATCTTTTCTAGCATAATAAATATGATAATTCTCATTCCCGCTGCAAATTAAATGGGAATCCAAATCCCGCGGAGTTTCTCCCCAAGTAAGAACAATGCGGTATTCCCCTTGAACTTGAATGACAGGAGACATATTAATCGTCAGCTCATTTTCTCCCGGTTTGATTGTTTCATTATGATGATAAGTGGAATAGCCGTCTTTGGATGCTTCTATTGTATAATAGCCTGCATTTATCCCGTCATTTATTGCACATTCCCCATTAGTTCCAGTCACTGCACTCCCTTGGACACCATTGGGATTAGCAGATGATGTGCTGTCAAAACCGTTTAGAAGGGCTATTGTAACGCCCTCTATCTTTTGGGAATCCGTTGCATTAATTGCTATGCCCTTAAAGGACGCAGACTGCCGGCTCTCTTCCGAAGTCAGCATAATATAACTGCTGCTGGTCAAAGCATTGTTTACTACAGAAACGGATGTGCTTAAATCCGTATATCCCTCCTTTGACAGAACAATCCGGTAAGTACCGGCTGACAATCCTTGCACATAGTTTCCCAAAGTATCCGTGCTTACTGTCACTGGAGACTGGCTTTGTCCTAAATAGAGACTGACGGTTACCCCTTCAATCCCTTGTCCATTTATTCCATATACATTGCCGGTAACACCTGTACGGGGCAAAACAGGACTAACAATGCCGCCCGGCTCATCATCCGTATCTGTGTCTGAACCGCTGTCCGGTTCATCTTCCTGATTTCCACTGTCCGGCTCGTCCCCCTGGCTTCCCCCGTCATTGTTCTGGCCGCTGTCCTGATTTTCTTCATAATTGCTTGAATCATTTTCCTCATTATCGGTCACCGGAACCGGAACAGCCAGCGGAATTTCCGCCACTTCCCCGTTATCCTGCGAAACCGTCAGCACCAGTTCCGTATTCTGCTGATTCCTATCCTGCCGCAAGCCAATGGCAAGAGAAGCATCATTCTCTTCTTCTGCTTCTTCTTCCGGTTCCGCCTCTGCGGCTTCAGGTACCGCTGCCGTTTCCGGCTCATTGCCCGTTTCTGCCTCTGCCAGCTGAGGGCCGTCTGTCTGATATTCCTGCAGCATCTCACGCAGCCTGTCGGAATCTGTCACCCGGATTCCTTCCTCCAGAGTGGATACCACCAGCCCAATTTCGTTCCGGGATGCATACAGCTGTGCCAGACTTACGTACACCTCAACACTGTCAGGCATCATGCTTTTTGCCTGTTCCATAATCTCTATGGCCTTATCCTGCTGACCCAATGCCATATAAGCATCCGCCAGGCCCAGATACGCCTCCAGACAATATGGGTCGATTTCCAGAGCTTCTTCGTATGCAATAATTGCATTCTCATAATCCAGTTCTGACACATACTTATTCCCTAAATCCAGCTGGGTCTGCAAATCATTGCCGGAATGGCCCGCATTCACCGCAATAATTACAGCGGCCGTCACCGATACTGCTGCTAGGATTGCACCTATCAGTATCTTTGATTTAAGTACATTCTGCATTTCTCTCTCCTCCTTTTCCTTTTTCATTTTACGCAGCTTTCCTGCTGCTCATCTTTATAGTCAATTGCGAAGTCAGCGCCTTTGCTGAATATGCCCACGGCAAAGCATCCGCAATTTTCTACCTAATCTTTAAAAAACTCAAAGTCCTCATTGGCAAACCGCAATATCATCCCGTCATAAAGAGGTTCCCTGTTTCCCGGCAAAAGACGCCTTCCATTTACAAAACTGCCGTTTTTCGACTGATTATCCTCTATAAAATAACTGCCGTTCATGCAAAGAATCACCGCATGGCTGCGGCTAATGGCATTATTATTGGAAATACAGATATCTGCCGAAGTTCCGGAACCCACCATAACCCTGTCTCCTTTTATCGGATATCTGCATCCGTCCTGTCTGCGGAGCAATCCGACCGACAAGGTGCCTGCCGCCTCAGGCTCTTCCAGTATTACCGTGCTTTCGCTTCCCCTATGCATCGCTGCCGGTTCCTGGATAATTACCGTATTTTCATATCCTTGATACATATTATTTGGCGGTCCTTGTTCTATAGGTTCTACCGGATATACTTGTTCTTGTACCCCGGTTTCCTCTTCCTTCTTTTTTCCCGGTATGAAAAAGGTGCTTTGTTTACTGGTTTCCTTCCGGCTGAAAAGTCCCTTTTTTTCTTTACTTTTTTCGTTTTTCTTCTTTTCTTTCTTATCCGGCTCCTGCTTGGGCGGAACAGTTTTTGCTCCCGGCTCTCTGCCCGGTATGTTGATAACGGGAATCCGGGAAACACCGGAAGTCTTTTTTTCCGGCTTCTTCTCTTCTATCCTGTCTGTTTTCCTGTCTGTTTTCCTGTCTGTTTTCCTGTCTGTTTTCCTATCTGCTTTCCTATCTGTTTTTCCATCCGCTTTCCCGTCCGTTTTCCTTTCTTCCTCCTGCCGGACCTTATTTTCCTTCTGCACCTTCCATGCCTCCGGCTCCGGATTCTGTAACGGCGCCTCTGTCCCCGGCTCCGTTTCTTTCTCTTCCCTATATTCTTTAGGCGCTGTACCCGCGCTTTTTTTAATGATTTCCCTGAAATCAGATAATTTCTGAATCGCACCCCGGCTGAATGCATTGGAAATATCAAATAAGTAAGGGTCTTTCTCCTGATAATCCGGCTGTATCCGGCTCACGGTATCCTGCAAAAAAACAATTTTATCCTTACCGGAAAAAGAGGTGAAGGGCAGATACAAAAACATGCAGTTTCCCTGCCCGTCCAGATAAATATGCTCCCATTCCAAAAACAGATGCCCCATATCAAGCATATAAGCATCCGCTTCTTCAAAAGCATTCAGGATACTGTTTAGAACTGACAGTACCTCTTTTTTCGGTCTTGGCCTTGCGATCCTGCTATTCAGTTTCACCAGCCCCGTGATATTAAATTGAACCTGCTGCCTTTCATTAATCTGCGTCATCTGTGTCTGGATAATATTGCTCATATGGTTTCTTGCCATCATGTTTATGGCAAAAAAATCAATTTCCCAGCCATCCTCCATATCCAAGACAAGATACACGGTTTCCCCAACGCTCTGCTGTTTAAAATTTAAATTCATTTTTAACTCCATTTAGTCCTTAATTTTCAGCTGGATTAAAGTCCATGTGTTCCCATGGCGTACCGGCGCCACCCCGTTTATTGTCATAAGCCCCGCTTCATCAAAAATCGGCCGGATTGCCATATAATTGTTTTCATCAATATACCCCCAGATTCCGTTTTCCTGTACAGCGGCATACCCGTTGGCAAAGGGCTTGGCATCCTCATAGGAACATGGAATCATCAGATTCTCTTCTTTATCGATAAATCCCCATTTCCCATTCCTGCATACCGCACACATACTGTCCGTTTCAAATGCTTTTACCGCTTCATAGCTCTGTTCCGACAGTCTCTCTCCCTTTCCGTTAATGAAAAAGAAGACGCCCCCTTGCTTTACCGCAATGATTTTATTTACACTGCATATTCCCTGACTGTTCCGGGCAATGTCGTCAAAAATAAATTCTGTAACCAGTTCTCCCTTTTTATTTATGAGCGCCCATTTATCCCTTTTTTTCACTGCTCCTATGCCTTCATACATAGGCGTGGCATCATCGTATACAAAATCTGTTTTAGGATTAAAATTCTTATCCAGATAACCATACTTTCCGCCTTTTTCGGCAACTATCCTGCTCTGGGAAACAGCTCCCAGCCATGTATAAGCTTCTTCCGGCATCTTTGTCTTATACCCTTTTTGATTAATAAAAAAACAGTCTTCTCCATCCTTTACGGAAATAGCCTGCATATCTTTCCCGTCAAACTTAATTTCATCATAGACAGCCTCAATCACCGATTTTCCGTCAAGCCCCAGAATCCCCTTTTTTCCCTCTTGTTCATAAACGGCATATTCTCCCGAAAAATCATAGATTTTTTCGTATGTATAGGTACGTTCTTCATATTTTCCCTTCATTTCATCGTAATAATCCGACACGAGTTCACTGTCAGGATATTTTTCATATAATCCGCTTACCAGCTCAATGACACTGTCCTCCGAAAAATACTCTCTGGTAAAGTCATAAAGCTTTGTCACATCCCGTTCGATAGGACCGTACCGGGCAATGATTTCATTCAGCTTCTTACGGTACTCCTTGTAATCTCCCATGGCAAAATAGTCATCCGCAATATACTCTTCCAGCACAAGTACTTCTCCTTTAATTTTTTTTGCCTCCTCATACTGGGTAATGGCATCCAGATAAAGCCCCTTTTCTTCCAGCCTCTGTGCTTCTGCAATTATGTCATTATACTTTCTTTCATTCCCCAGCCATGTGGACAAGGTAACATACCACGCAAGCCCTAATAAGACAACCATCACAATCGACAGATTCTTTTTCATACATTCACCTTTCCGTTCCCTCTCCTCTGTAAACTCCATGCCGGTTTCTTCCGGTTTTAAGCGCCAATCAGCATAACCGCTAAAGTCCCCGCTGCAATAAAAGGTCCAAAAGCGATTTCATCCTTTACGCTCTTTTTCTTCCGTAACACCATGCTTCCCCCATAAAGGGCAGAAAATATCAGAGATACCACCATTACAAAATAAGTGGTTTTCACGCCCAGACACGTTCCGATGACGGCAAAAAGCTTCACATCGCCCATACCGATGGCATGTCTGGACAACACATAGGCAAGAAAAAAAATAGCGCCGCTGACCGCTCCCCCCAAAAGGGTAAATTTGATATTTTCTATCCTTAAATCCGGGAAGCATAAAAATTCTGCAATAAATAAAACTCCCCTGCCTGCCAGAATATAAACAAGCCATCGATTGGGAATTACCTTCTCTTTTCCATCTCTCACCGCTATGGGATATAAAACTGCCAGCAACAGCAAATAGCGCATTGCTTTAAGAGGACCATAATGGTATTGTTCAAAAAGCCATAAAAGTCCGATACACAATATCAGGCATACGATAAGGGCAATCCCTCTCTTTTTATCCATACGAAAAACATACTCTCTTCTGCTGCACGCTTTTTCCGTTTCCATATCGTACCGGCACATTATGTTCAGAAAATAGCATAATATTCCCGATAGCACTGCCAAACAAATAAACATACTTTCACCATAGTGCCGTCTTCGCACCTACCTTAAATGTTCTTGGTTCTAATTCAAAAATTCCCAAATGAAAATCAATGGTGTAGGTAATGACAACCTCCAGTTCCGGCATACCCCCATTGGCTGCATTTGCCCACTGGCTGCCGCCAAAACCCAAGCCGCCCATACCATCCTCAATCCCCAAATCCCGCAAATATTCATCCGCACTCTTAGAGGACATATTCCCGATTTGCTCTTCCACAATATTTTTCGCAATGAGTTCTATCACTGCATCGCTTAACATATTTGCTCCCTCTGTCTTAATCAGGCTAAAAATATTGTTCATCAGCGTATCCGGGTCGCCGAAAAAATCATAGCCATGCTGTCCCGCCTGCTGCAATGCCCCGATGGCATTTCCTCCCGATGCCAAAGTGTTTCCCACCGCTTCGATATCATCCAGCAGCTGGGCCGCATCCGCGGTGAAAGCAGCCGCCTGGGAAGAGGTGCTGACCCTTTTATCCACAATCCCTGTTTTAGTCAGCACATAACTATACTGAGAAACCTCCCTAGCTGCCTCATTGGCCGCATATTGCAAAATCACTTGTGCCCTGGCAATCTGAATCAAATCCATCATAGCCAGATAAAACAGAATAAAAATAACAAGAAAAATGGAAGCCTCCAGCGTAATGCCGCCCTTTTCTTTTTCTTCCCTTTTTTTAATATCCCAAAATCCCATGATAATCTACCTTAAACATATCCCTGTCATAAGAAACATCATATCCTGCTCCTGCCAGTCTCTGTAAAAAAAACGTATCGATGCCTACCGAAGCATCAATGGAAATCATCGTACTCATATGCTTCAATGTATTGGCATTGTTTGTCTTCTTATCCGTTAAATTCAGTTCGATACAATCCGCCGTTCTTCCCAGAAGCTTCGTCTGCTGGGATGGAATATACATATTGACACACACCAGAATCCATAAATAATCCTCGTAAGTAAATCCGGAACCATCATTGTTATAAGGCTCCGGCGCTCCCATCAGCCAGGTTTTCCATTTGCTTTTCTTCTTAATCAACGGCACCGGCTTGCCCTCCAGCAAATCAGCCATATTGTCTACCGTCTCAATCGTAGCAGCTATAGTCAGCAAAGCGCATTTAATTGCCGTCTTCGCCAATGCTCCCACCGGAAACAGTGCGGCAATTGTCCTGGCCTGGCTGTTCAATGTACTGTCCGTAAATGCAAAGGACATATTAAACACATAATTTGCGGCAAATATAATTGCTTTTGTCTTGCTGATATTGCTTGTTACATTGGGGCTGCCCCATAAGACATATTCCACCTCTGCCCGGTAAATGGCGTTTCCCTTTAATGCCGCCCTGCTTAAGGATTCCGGGTCTGCGATTTCACTTCCGTCCCGTTCACGGTTCACCGTATAATACGAAAACATATCCATCACATATTCCGTATAATACAGAGGCTCTATGGCATCTTCTGCAAATCCGGCCATACGGGAACTCAAAGAAGACATCTGGGTCAGCGTGGCATTATCCTGATTCAGATTATTGCTTCCGCTCTCCGCCGCTTTTTTTCTCGAATTTTTGTCATCCAGACTGCCTTCCGTCTGAATGGAATCTCCCGCATAATCCCCTTCCGGCGCAATCCCCAGCCAGACGCTGGGAAGGTCATTGCCGGCTATGTCCCTTATATTTGCCTCATCTACCCCCGGCGTGGTAAACAGCTGCGTTAATTTATTCTTCTTTGTATTCAGTTCATTCTTCCACTTTGTGCTTTGGGCATTGGCTTCTCCTTCGTTTGCACCGTCCGTATTGCAATACACATTTTTCAGCTTATCAACAAAAGCATCCCTCTCGTCTATGCTTTCATCGACTGCCACCGACAGATTCATCACGGAAGGAGTCGTATAACGTCCCATAAAACTGCTTGCCGCACTGCTGATGGCGCTGCTTTCAATAATCTGCCCGTAGTCTGCCTCTCCCATAAATACCGATTTGGAAGAAATTTCGAAATCCACCCTGCGGTCTGTAAAAGTCACCTCATCCAAAGCCGCAGATACTTCATCGAAATAAATTTTATTATTATCAATTTTTCTTTCAAAATCAGCAATAATCCCATTATTTTCAAACAATCCGCTTACTTCGTTGATGCTTTCCTGGTAAGCCCGTTTTGAATCTGCATTTGACAATTGATTCACTGCACTTTTCCAATTGTCATATTTTCCCTTACAGTCGGACAGCTTTTCCCTGATTTCATTCAGTTTCTCTTTTATCTCGGTACAGTTTTCACTGCCCTCCGTGGCGCACTCCCACTGTCCATGCATAGCTGTATAGGATTCCTGGACGAGCCCGTCCAACTGATTCCCGATATTCTCTATTCCTTCCTCCAGGTTTTCCTTGGCGCTCTCATATTCTGCAATCAGCTCTTGTATTTCCTGATATTCCTCGCTGTGAGGTGACAGACCGACCAGTAATTCCGAAGGATTTCTCCCCCGCATGGCATTGGCAATACGTTTCATCTGAATAAGATTGGAGGCGGTACCCGCAGTAATATTACTTACATCGCAGGATAAATCCGCCATCCGCTCCATCAGCCCTTTCATATCCCCGGAATCGCTGTCACTGCAATGCTGCAGCCTATAATAAGCTACTGCCAGCAACGTAATTTCATCATAATTTTCCTCCGTATCGGCCAATAGCCGGTTTAAGGTCTGCCCGCTGCCGATTCTGTTTACATACTGCTCCTGCTTTTCCACCAGTTCCTTCAGCTCATCCAGCAGCTTCTGCACATCATTCAGTTCCTTTTCAAATTTCAGTTCCGCATCCGCCGCCGCCCTTTCCTCAGCCATGGTATCCAGTTTCCCCACCTTGTCTTCCATCGCCCGGCTGACCAAGGTCACGGGAGCGCGGTACTTCATATATTCCAGTACTTCCTGTTTAAAAACCTCCGTCTGGTAAATTTCTGTATCCACAATATCGGATGCCGAAAAACCGCCCTCTGTCAGTTCCAGATATACCAATGCCTTGCTGAAATCCTCCCCGGAAACGCCGCTGGCATTTAAAGACATCTCGAAGCAATCCTGCAATATACTCTCAATTTCCTCCGGGCTGTCCGCCATGGCCAGCAGGCCATAGGTCTTATTCAGTTCCTCATGATAATTGGAAAGAGCGGCGTTCATCGCCAAATCCCCTGCCCCAGAAACAAGATTCTTGCTCGCCATAATCCTGCTGCCGTCGATCATAACCCCGCTGAAAATAAAAGTGGGAATCAGAATCAGCGTCAGAAAAACCGCAATCGTTCCCTCATGCTTTCTACAGAAATTTACCATTTTTATAGCCATGCTCCTTCCAAAGTCCAGTTACCGCCTAAAATACATATTCCCTTATTCCATTCATAATCTTTTCCAAATCACCCTGTATACCCAGCTTTTCACTGGCTATCGTAAGAGCATCCCCCGCCAAATCCACCATACGCACAAAGGTGGCCGGGTCCAGCGCCACCGCAGTCGCCGCCTGCTTAAACTCCAGAGAATCCGGATACCCAAAATACCGCATCACCCCCGGCGTAGGAAAGCCAAAAGTCACCTCTGCCATAATCTGGGTGGCAAACAGCCCCCGATTTACCGTTACCGTATTATCCGCATAGGAACCGCCCGCCAGGATTAAGGTACTTTCCGCCACCCGGTTCATAAAACCTTGCAATTCCCCTTCGCTGGTCCATGCCCCGTAGCCCGCAAGCTCCCTATATAAAACAAACAGATTATCATGAGCCGCCTTATAATAAGCATTCACATCCGCCGGGTCCGATGAAAAATCAATCTGCTTCTCCATATAATCCCCCAGCTCATGATATCCCGGATTCGCCAGCACATGCGCCCCCTGATGCGCCACCCTCTGCACCTGATACAGCATCGCCATCTCCTGCAGCTTAAACAGCCCCAGATAAATCAATGCAAAAACTGTCAGCAGCACAATCGGAAAAACAATCACCGCCTCTACCATGACGGCGCCTTTCTCTTTTTTCCTAATCTCTTCCATCTTTAAAAATCATCCAATAAACTCAGTCAGTTGCCCAAACACCGCCTGAACCGCACTCGTAAGCTGTTCCCGGAAAATAGCAGCAATTGCAATCACAATCACCATAATCAAAATAATGGACACAAAATTCGTATCCCCCTCCTCATTCAGCAGCTCCTCCAGCTTCCCCTTCAAAATCTGCTGCATCTGCAGCCTCTTCACTTGTAAAAACGTTTTCATATCTTTTCCCTCTCTTTCTCTCTTGTTTCTTTTCTTTTTATCTATATAGCCAATTGCGAAGTCAATAACCTTGCTGAATATTCTGACAATATATTTCATGAAAATCCTTTTTGTACTACGGAACTGTGCCCATGAAACATGAGGACCTCTGTCCGAATGTTTCCGCTTTACTGGGCACAGTGAAGTGTTCAGTACATTTGGATTTTCAGGAAATATATTGTCAGAATATTCTCTCAGCCTAGAGTCCCGCAACCTTCTATAACCCAGAAATCACCGGCGCCATCACCATAAACAGAATACCGATAAAAATAATCACCGTAGGCATCAGCAGCTTTGCATTCGCCTTCTCTCCTTTCTGTTTCACCAGATTACGTTTCTCTATCCACAGTTCGTCCGCCATATCCTTTAAAAACATAGTCAGTTCCGAAGCTCCCTTTTCCAGTCCCTGAATCACCATGGAGGAAAATTTCCGGATTTCCTTCACGCCGCATCTTTCCGCAAATTCCCGGTATGCTGCGGCCTCAGGCACGCCGTTTCTAAGCTGTGTCGCCGTCAGCTGCATTTCCTGAAACAATATGGAATCCGACTGTTCTGCAATCAAATTCCACGCATCCCTAAGAAGCATCCCAGAATTAACCAGCAGAGTCATTTTTGAAAGCACCTGAGGAAACTCCGAAAGAATTTCTTCCCTTCTGGCAGTCAGCTTGTCCTTGAAGCTCTCGTTCATATACCATACAAAAATCCCCGCAATTACCGCCCCAAAGAGCAGGGCAGCAGGATTATTCGCCAAAAGCGCCAGCAGGAAAATAACGGGCAAAACGGTAATCACATAGGTGATTTTTCCGCCTACTGACAGATAATAGTAATACTCCGCATATTTTTTCCCGTATACTTCCGACATCAGCTTGATTTTCTTTCTGGAAGCGTCTGACTTGATATTAAAGTGAACGATATCCATAATCTGAAAACCGATATAATAAAGTTCGCTCAGATAATATTCATCCCCATTGATAGAGGAAGTGATTTCCTCAAATTTCTCCTCGTATTTTGCCGCCAACAAGAGCCAAAATAATACAATAGCCGTTGTAGGTATTAACATTGCCAGCTGAAACATACTTTGCATTTTCTCTATGCCCTTCCATTACTTCCTTATATTGATGATGCTGCCGGACAGGCCTTTTGACACCCGAATCCTATATTTTAATATTTGTAAATTTACGTCCCAAATAATAAGCCAGATAAAACATACCGAGAGCAATCAGCTTAATGATTACATTAACAGGTGTATTGGATGCTGCCGTCATATCGCTTCCCATTCCGCCCAGACTCACCAGTATTACCAGAGGCATAATCATCATAATATTCAGTTCATTTTTATTGCCTGCAATCATCGTCTGAATTTCCATTTCTATCTCAATCTTGTCATTAATCACATCTCTGGTAGATGCAATAATATCCTGAATATTTGCCCCTTGCTTTAAAGAAACCCGGAACACATCGGCAAAACTGGCCACATCCTCCAGACCGCTCCGCTTTGCGAAATTAGCAAGCAAATCCTCAATCCTGATATTGTTCTCCATTCCGGTTATGATAATTGCCAGTTCCCTGGTAATATCCGCCTGTTCCCCGTAAATCTGTTCCAAATCATTCCATGCATCCCGAAAGGAATCCAATGTATTTTTCCCCGTTGCGTAAGAAGAGGTTAACGACTCCAATAAGTCCTTAAACTGCAGCAGCAGTTCCTTCATCCTCTTCTTCTGTCTGCTTTCCTGATAAATTCCTTGCGCCAGCACGGCAACTACAGCCGCAGTCCCTACTGTTACAACGGCATTCTGGAAAAAAAGACATGCCACAAGCCCTCCGGTTCCCATACCGATTAGCCCTGCTATCACTCTGTCCTGCACAGACATATGATACACATGATAATCATCCCCGCCTCCTATTAAAGCCTCTACCGGTTCTTGTTTTTCTTCCTTTTTCTTAAAAAAAGCCATATTTTCCCCCTTATTTCCTCTATATTGTTCCTTTATATCCCATCAATCTTAATTTAAAATCGTTGAAAAGCGGATTTTCTGTCCGTTTTAATGTTCCGATTACCTTATCCATGGTAGACGTTTCCTCTTCTTCAAAAACATAAAGAGGATTTAACTGTATCTGCCCGTTTTCATACTTTACCACTTCCGTAATTTCCATCGTCTTCCGGGAACGGTCCCTCAATCTGGACAAGTGGACGATAATATCCACAGCCGATGCTATCTGCTGCCTGACCGCATCTAAAGGCAGCCCTTCGGCTCCCGTCAGCACCATGGTTTCCAGACGGCTCAGCATGTCTCTGGTTGAATTGGCATGTCCCGTTGACAAAGAACCGTCATGCCCCGTGTTCATTGCCTGCAGCATATCCAGCGCTTCCGCTCCACGTACCTCCCCTACCACAATACGGTCGGGGCGCATACGGAGCGCAGATTTTATCAGGTCTCTGATAGTTACCGCACCGGCGCCTGCCGTATTGGCATTCCTAGTTTCCAGACTGACCAGGTTATCTATATTGGCTATCTGCAGTTCCGCAGAATCCTCAATAGTGATAACCCTTTCGTCGGAGGGAATGAAATTGGAAATCGCATTCAGAAAAGTCGTCTTGCCTGAGCCTGTCCCTCCGCAAATAAAAATATTATATTTTGCCTTTACCAGCAGCTTGAGCACATCCGCAATCTGGGTTGTGATGGAGCCGTACTGAATCAGCCGTTCCACGGTCATAGGCTCCTTCGAAAATTTTCTTATGGTAACAATCGGGCCTTTCAGTGAAATGGGCGGTAAAACCACATTGACACGGGAACCGTCCGGCAGCCTGGTATCCACAATAGGATTCGCCTGATTTACCTCTCTTCCTGCCAAAGCAACAATTCTTTGGATAATATCCTGCAGCTTTTCTTCGCTTTCAAACCGTTCCTCCAGCTTCATCAGTTTGCCGGATTTTTCAATAAAGATTTCATCGGGCCCATTAATCATAACCTCCGTCACCGTCTGGTCATTAATAATCGTATCCAAAAGCCCGAATCCCCTAATGGCACTGAATACCTGGTCGGCCAGCAATGCCTTATCACTGATGGATACATACTTCTTTCCGAAATAAGCATCCACTTCTTCCCTGACCTGCTTCTCCAAAATGTCATCCGTTATCTTGGTCAGGTTAATATTCTCTAAAATCTTTTTTCTAATATACTCCTGCGCTTCTCCTAACATTTCCTGCGTCATATCCAATCCCCTTCACGGCTACTTAATATTCTGCAGCAGCTCCATTTGGGCTATCTTATCAACAATGCCTGCAAAATTCCCGTTTTCAATCAACGGGAATGCTCCTCCTACACGAATCTGTGAAATATGTTCCGGCAATTGCATGTTTTTCATGGTTCTGGTAAAATAAATCTGCATTTTGGAAATAATATCCACTTTCTTTACATCCTCTACCGTCTGAATCAATTCGATATAACGCTGTAACTTTAATGCCGCGATTTCACTATGGGCTGTTATCAATGCCACCCGGTTTGCCATAGACATTGCCGCAATTTCTTTATCCTGTACGCCGTTCCCCAAATCAATGATTACCTTGTCATATACCCTTGATGCTTCAACCGCTTTCAATAAATCCTGAATATCCTCGGCGGATAAGGTCTGCAAATCCATAGGGTTTGCGCACTCTTTAAAAAAATAAGCCCCCATCCCGTCCCTGGAAACAGAACTCTCAATCTTCAGTTCCAACGTATTGCGCCTGCTCTTTAAGGCATAGACCAATTCGTCCAGACCGGATTTGCTTTCTCCCGGAAAAACAATTCCGCAGGAACCCAGATTTTCTAAATTCAGATACAGTACTTTCTCCATCTGCGAAAATGCCTTTGCCGCTGCGCAGGCAATCGTCGAAGCGCCAATGCCCCCTCCTGCTGACACAAATGCAATAAAGGTTGTTTTCCCGCTGACAATCGAAGAATCTTTATAATGGGTATGACTGCTCTTGGCATATAAATCCAATAAGTCCCTATAAATCTGATCAGCACGCCGGTATTTTTCCAAATACCGTTCTCCTTCCTCCTGCAAATCGGCATCCTCCGAAAGATACGCCCATAGCCTGCCGTTTCCGGACGCCTCGCCCAGCTTCTCCATCTCCGGTTTCATTTCTTCTCCAACCAAGATAATATCCGCTGTATCCGATTGAAATATTTGCTGCAAATAGAAAGACTGCGTATATACATTCCACTGAAATTTATCATAATAATGCGAATTGAAATAGTTTACCAGCTTCTCACAATATAAAGAATCGCCGGAACAGACAGAAACTCTGATTTTCATAAAGATTCCCCATATCCCCTCATCTTTCATAAAGTAGACTTTTTGAAACAAATGGATTATAATGAAAAACAGAGCATAAAAAGCGATTT
>DNJW01000080.1 GCA_003488965.1 Lachnospiraceae bacterium
TATGGAAAATCACATAATCTATATCCTTCTTTAAATATGGAAATACCTTTCTATCCAAACATTCAAAATCATGATATCTGGAATCCCCTGCTACCCATACATATTTCGATTTTGAATTTAAGATTGGCAGCATAGGCTTATAACCTATATTAATATTTGAATCCACATGATGATATTCTAATCCCACATCATTCTTTTCAGCCTGGAATTCTTTTATATAAGTTTCAGTATCATCATATGTACTACTATCGTAGATACTAAGGTGAATATTTCATATTTTTATTTGTTCATAGCACTGTTTCAGCCATTCTTTAACAAAATCACAGCGATTATATGTCACAAGTGCTATTTCTAACTCTCCCGCTTCAAATGTCGTAATAAAATCTGTCATTATACTCTAATTTCCTTATAATTTTCTTCAGGGCAACACCATGTACATATTCTCTTCCGTCCACTCCAACATCCTTCCGATACCCTCCATGGCTGTTACCCTGGGTTTCCATCCAATAGCGCTCTCTATCTTATGAATATCTGCGACAAAAACTTTCTGATCACTGATACGCGGCGGAAGATTTTGATATTTCAATTTAATGTTCAGCTGTTTTTCCAGCAAATCAAACAATTCCAGCAATGACAATGATTGCCCCATTCCTCCCCCTATATTAAATACCTGTCCAGCTATCTTATCAGCATGCTGTAAGGCCATAAAATATAACGCAATCATATCATCCGCATGGAGGATATCTCTCACTTGCTTTCCATTTCCTGATATAGAAAACATTTCTTCGTTAATATGCAATTTCTTTTCAATTGCCTTCTGGCAAAACCATCCTATCCATCCCTGATCATAAGTAGCAAACTGCCTGCCGCCATACATAGAAGAATGCCTGAAAACAATCGTTTTTACTCCATAGATTCTGGCATAATCCAACATATATTGATCTGCTGCACCTTTGGAACATCCATAAGGCGACCTGAAATCAAGCGGAACTGTTTCATCAAAACCATCCGGCCATTCAACGCAATAATAACGTTTGTCCGTTTCCTGATAATGATACTGCTCCAAATCTCCATATACTTTATTGGTAGATGAAAACATCATTATTGTATCAGGGCTGAATCTCCTTATGGCATCCAATACATGAAAAGTTCCCATGGCATTAATCTGGAAATCCTTATAAGGATCCGTAATCGATGTTGTCATCGCAACCTGTCCGGCCAGATGGAAAACAGCATCAAACTTCCCCGCCTTTATGATATTGTCTACGTCATTCCGATTTCTAGTATCGCCATGCACATATGTAAATTGTCCGATTGTTTCCAGCCAATTGAGGTTCTGCGCTGCACCGACTCTTGATAAATTATCAAAAACCGTTACATCGCAGCCCTCTTTTATTCCGTATGCCGACAAATTAGAGCCTAAAAAGCCACAACCGCCAATCACCAAAAGCCTCATTGTACTACTCCTCAATCGCTTCCATGACTGCTCCAACAATCACTTCCGCCATATAATCAATCATTTCGTCAGTCATTCCCGGATATACGCCTACCCAAAATGTATCCCTCATGATTCTATCTGTGTTACGAAGTTCTCCCACAACCCGATATCCTTTTTGCTCTCTACGCATCTGCTCAAAACACGGATGCTTTAGGATATTTCCGGCAAAAAGCATTCTTGTCTGTATACCCTTTTCTTCTATCCAATCTACAATTTTTTTTCGTTCCACACCATTACATGTCAGCAAAAAACCAAACCAGCTCGGATCTGTGCCGACTAAAGCCCTGGGAAGTATTATTTTATCCCCAATGGGCTGCAGCGCTTTCTCCAGTCTTTTCCAGTTATGGCGTCTGCGTTTTACAAATTCCGGCAGCTTTTTCAATTGTGCCACGCCTACCGCAGCCTGCATGTCAGTCGCTTTCAGATTATATCCGAAATGTGAATAAACATATTTATGATCATATCCCAATGGTAACTCGCCGTATTGACTGTCAAACCGATGCCCGCAGCGATTATCTTCTCCCGAACCGCATATACAGTCTCTTCCCCAGTCCCGCATGGAACGGATACAGCGATGCAGCAAGGGATTATTTGTATATACCGCGCCGCCCTCCCCCATAGTCATATGATGAGGCGGATAAAACGAAGATGTGCCAATATCACCTATCGTTCCTGTATATTTCAATGCTCCATCAATATCGACCTGGGAACCTAAAGAATCACAATTGTCCTCTATCAGCCACAAATGATGAGTGTCACAAAACTCTTTAACTGCTTTAACGTCGAACGGATTGCCCATAGTATGAGCAAGCATTACAATCTTACTTTTCGGAGATAACGCTTTTTCCAGCAAATTCACGTTAATATTGTATTCCGGGATTGTCACATCAACAAATACTGGTGTAATTCCATGCTGAATAGCCGGTGCAATCGTAGTCGGAAAACCGGCTGCAACCGTAATCATCTCATCGCCAGCCCTTACTTGTCTCTCGCCCAAAAGAGGAGATGTCAAGGCCATCAGAGCCAGCAGATTTGCAGAAGATCCTGAATTCACCACGGAACAATATCGCACTCCCAAGTACTCTCCAAAATTCTCTTCAAACTGCTTCATGTATCTCCCGCCTGTAAGCCAAAATTCAAGCCCGGCATCAACTAAATTCCTCATTTCATCGGAATCATATACTCTCGAAGCATAGTGTATCGGATCTCCCTGACAAAACTCTTTGTTATTCAAATGATATTCCCTGCAATAGGCTTCCACCTCTCCAAGTATCTTCTCTCTTGCTTCTTGTTCTGATAAGCCTTCAAACATAAGAATACCCCTCTTCCAAAAATTCTCTTATTTGACACTGCATATTCGTTTCCGCCTGTTCGGGATACATCTTCCATGCTTTTGTCCATTCTACTGTTTTTTGAACTGCCGTGGCTACGTCCCATCTCGGTTTCCAGCCAAACTTATTTTTCAGCCTGGAGCAATCTAACTTCAAAAAGTTGGCTTCCTTTGGACCTTTGTTCTGTCCGCATACCCATCCAGCGCCTTCCCCCCATGCATTACAAAACAGGCTGACAAGTTGTCCTGTAGTAATACAGCTGTCATCATTTGGTCCTACATTATAGCAACCTTCCATACTCTTGTCCTCATATTGCCTTTGTGCAATCATCAGATATGCAAAAAGCGGATCAAGTACATGCTGATAAGGACGCACTGACTCTGGATTCCTTACTTCTATCTTTTCTCCGCTCAATACCGCTCTGACACAGTCCGGAATAATTCTATCCTCTGCAAAATCTCCTCCGCCTATTACATTTCCCGCCCTCGCCGTTGATATCGCAGTTCCCCTATCAGCCAAAAACGATTGACTATAGCTGTGCGTTACCAGTTCGGAACAGGACTTACTGTTAGAATAAGGGTCACGTCCGTCAAGGGAATCCGTTTCCCGATATCCCCATTCCCATTCCTTATTAGCATATACTTTATCGGTGGTCACATTTAAAAAAGATTTCACACAGGAATTCTGGCGAATACATTCGCAAATGTTTACGGTTCCCATTACATTTGTATCATATGTAACTACCGGATTTCGATAAGACTCTCTTACCAATGGCTGGGCTGCCATATGTATGACAATCTCTGGCATACAAGTATCAAAAACCATCTTTAGTCTTTTTAAATCACGGATATCACCTTCGATGGAATTAACCTTTTTATCAATGCCTGCAATCTGATAAAGTGAAGAAGCAGATGATGGTTTCAAGGCATAACCTGTAATATCAGCTTCTGCCTCCGACAAAATCATACACAGCCAGGATCCCTTGAATCCTGTATGCCCTGTAATCAAAACTCTCTTTCGCCGAAACCATCCCAGATCCATCAAATATTCCTCCCTAATCAAAACATTTCATTAATCATCTTTTCCAATCCCGGCTTCCATGACCATTTACATGAAAAACCCATCCCTGCCAGCTTTCCTGTATCCGCCACACAATCCGGTTCCCCTTCCCGCATCGGTACAGCACCAAAAAGCATTTCCGAATCCGAATTTGTTACGCTATGAATAAATTCAACAATCTCCCGAATACTGGGAGCTGTTCCCGTCCCTACCGGAATCTCATTATATCCTTTCGGTACATATTCTATTGTGAACAAAATTGCCCTTACAACATCCTGTATTGCAATAATATCCCTGCGTTGTGTTCCCAGGGTAATTCTCAATTCATTGTTATTTCTACAATTCACGATCAGACTTGGAATAAATCTGTCTGACGGCTCATCTGCACCATAAAACATTTCCAACTTCATGGATGTAAAATTAATATTATGCCTGTCCGCATAAAATTCACCAAAACCTGCAAACATTTTTTTCGACATCGTATACATGTTAAAATTATCCGGAAGACCAGTACCAATCGTCAAATAATTATTTACGCCAAACTCTGCAGCCAAATTTAGTACTTCTAAAGGAAATTGCAAATTTGCCGCAATACAGTCATCATACAGTACATCGCTTCTTCCGTAATTGCATGCCATATTTATTATCCAGTCAAATGGTTCATATAGCATTGCTGTCTTTATAGCTTCTGCTTTCGCTGGAATCCAAAAAATGTTCTCTGCTGTTACCCGGCTGATGTCAGACTGTACTCTTCTTGTTGCAACAATTCTATGTTTTTTTTCACTTAGTTCGTTTACAATCTTCGAACCCAGATATCCATTTCCGCCCAAGACAAGAAATCTCATCTCAACTCACCTGTCACATAATAAATATTATTTCCAACCCTTTCCTCATCAGCTGCATTTCTTTTTCTATTTTCAGATACAACATAATCTATATAATTTTCTAAGTGATAAAGACCTTCTGCAACAACACTCTTACTGGAATTACCAAAAGCTCTTCTTATTGACTCATCCACGCATTCCTCTATACCTTCATCATCTACAATATGAAAATCATCAATATTCCCACTTTCAAGATGATAAACATGCCACATTCTGTCCCGGCCAGTTGCAAATTCTATTTTTCCGTTTAGAAGTCGGGGAGAAAATGTACACATTGGCAAATGGTTATGCTTATCTCTCTCTTTTATAGCAGCTTTCAATATTCTGCTAATTTTATACTTTCCATCCACCATGCTAATTTCATAAGCGAAATTCATATACACAGGAAACAAAAAAATTTTGCTTTCATAACATAGAGGGGCATAAAAAGGTACCAAACAATTCTCTTCATCTATCTGAATGCCTATTTCTCTACATTCATTCTTTTGAATATCCCACCTGACTACTTTGCTTACAGATTTTCCTCTTCCTACAATCCAAATACCCCCATTTCCATCATTTGTAACTCCTCCTATGCCCTCCATTGAAATGGCCAGACGGATTATTCTTGTTTCCCCTGTATCCAAATCCAGTTCGAGCAACCCGCAAATACACCCCATCGGCAAAAGAATCTTTCGATTCCTTTTTACATTTCCCATGGTAAAATATCCGTATGAAATATATTTTGATGGGGATTCTGCTATCTCAGCAGCCCACTTGTCAATATAAATAATTTCCAGCGTATTCACATTAATTTTTACTATAGCCGGATATGTGTACCCCAACATATACACATACTCTCCATCCTGAAAAGTATGGGCAAATTTCTGCATAGAAAAATAAGAATTCTGATATTTTTCTGCCACAGACTTTAAACCTATATATACCATGGTACGTTTATCCATATCATATACAGCAATTTTTTCTGCCTTATGTGGCGCCAAAAAAATCCGCTTTCCGTAAATTTCCATGTCATGGTATAACATAAATTCTGAATTTTTTTCTTCTTCAAATCTATATTTCTCTATTATCTCATGAGTCTTCCCATCTATCCGATAAATACCATTCCTATTAGACGCGGCAAACCATAAATCACCATCTTTTTCCTGAACATCCATACTGACCAGGTTTTTAAAATTATCCTCTAATCCATTGCGTTTCAAGACATCGCGCTCCCTGCATACATTTTTGCAATTCTATGTATTCAACAATTCCCCAGTCTTTTCACCCGGAGGATTCTGCCTGAAAGCAGAAATACCGTTCTTTACACTTCCGGGTTCTGCAGCATTATCGCTTTTCCTGTTTTCTGATATAATTGCACCACGCTACTCCCATCTCCATAATAAGCATCACTTATCTCAACTGCCCGATCCATGTCACTACTATCATCATAAATCCCCCATCCGTCTTCCCGATATCTCTCTACAATCTCCCGATACTCCTCCCTCAGTTCCGGTCGCATGGCTTCAATCGTAGATGCAAATAAAGGATGCGGCCTCCAAAGCAGCGCCACTTCATCCTGATTTTCGTGAAAAATATGTAGTACATCCCGCATCTTCACCAAGTACTGCTCATTGTGCTGCAATAACGCCGTAACCGTAGTATTGTAAAAGATAATTTTCTTCCAGTACCCATCCGGTTTCCGAATGACTCTCATCCACTCCTCTGGAATCTCCAATTCTTCCTTTCTGGTGTTCAGCACCTTATCCACTTTTGGTGACCCCAATCCAAATATCTTCTTCTCCCAGTAACCCCTGCTGTACCCCTCCATATGCTCTGTCAGAACATTAATATATGCCTGACGCATATTTTCAGACTGCACAACCACCTGATCCGCATATTCAATCGCCCGAACCAGGATAAATTTCTCGATATCTTTCAGTGCATTCTTATCCTCCGGGTCGATTTCTCCCAAAATAAAATACGGAATATAGACCAATTTCTCAGTAAATCTTTTCAAATTTTCAGAATAGAAAAAAGGATGCACACTGGTCACAATATTATACTCATCATAAGGATTATGTATAAAAATCACATCCGGCATCCGTTTCTCAAAGTCATAGTTCTCATACCAGACCACCGGTACATACTCAGGGTACTCTCCCCCTTCATAATGCAGTTTCCGAAAACTCCCCTCCGGGTTCCTGTCATAATAAGGAATCGGAATCACATAAGCATCTGTATTTTCATCTGCATCCGCAGCTTTCCACACGCTCTCAAGTGAATCCCACATACTTGCCTTATATGGCAGAAAAACTACTTCTTTTCTGTCATCCGGCATTTTGTATGTAACTGTATTTTTAAGTTTTGTAAGAAGTTTTGTGACCCGTTTCGTATGTTTCCTAAACTGATTTTCCTCGGAAACATCCACGCTCATCTGATAGATGATCTCACAGTATTCTTCCAGAACACTTACAATAGCTGTATACTCTTCCCCAAATGTTTCCAAATAAGTGCCGATGCAGATTGCCGTATCCTGACACTGTCCAAGCGCATCCACTGCACCCTGAGGGTTGCTAGCTGCCGCTCTGGTAATGGAATCATTCGCCTTATCCAGCATTTTGATTGTCTCTAATATATCTTTTTTCTTATATCTTTCCATACCACACAGCCGCTGCCTCTCTCATATTGTCCTCATATCTGATTCTTTTGTGACTGTATATTTTTACGCCATAAAAAAGTCTGACGTAAAGCAATTTCATACTTTACATCAGACTTTTCTTCATAAATATATTCGCTTGTTAGTGTGAAGTCTTACACTACTGCCTCCACAATTGTCTTATTTCCGATTTTTATTTCTTTCACACCCGCTTCCTTGCTCTTGTTAAAGTTATAACGAACAGCCTTTATCACGCTGCGCCATCTTTCCCATCATATTTGACAATTCTTCCTCGGAAAGAAAATAATTGTACAAACGTGTCTCAAAAATACGGTTTGCTATGCGTACCTTTCCTCCACCATTTACTGCATACCCAAACATACAGGCAAGACTGATTTCCCTTGTATCAGGACTGTAAGAAAATTCACTGCCCTGAAATAAAATCGCCTGAAACATTTTCTTCATTTCCGGATATTCATTGAGATGTCTTATCATGCTTTCAAACAGAGGAGCTTTATCAATTAATATCTGTTTTACAGCCTTTTCGATTCCGTCTTTTGACCATGCTTTTGAAGGAACCTCAGCGTCATTTTCATCCAAAATATCCTCATCAATATATTTACAGATTGATGATACAAGAACCGGATATCCCGATGTATAATTGTAGATTTCCTTTGCTACTGTTTCTATATCCATTCCTGTATGGTAATCTGCTTCATATTCCGCCAACATGCCTCTAATCTGATCAGGCGAAAAACTCATATCAATTTTAAATTCCGCTGCAATGTTCCAAGGACTGTTGTATTGATGCTCTGATTCGGGACGCAGCTTCAATTTTAAATTTTTGATGTCATACACGCCAACAAGAATTACTGAGAGGAAAATCGACATTTTATCTCTTTTTAGATAATATCCCCTAAGCTGTGCTAAGAAATCAACAAATACCTGATTATTGCTTGCACTGTCAACCTCATCA
>DNJW01000081.1:0-380 GCA_003488965.1 Lachnospiraceae bacterium
TTGTTTACAATAATATCAAAATCATTACATCAATTTATGACATAAGCAATTCAATTTCTGTCTGTTTCTTCAGTAACTCTGCCGGTATATAATTCCCTTCCATTTCCCTGCCATTAACAACCAGTTTCTTACAGCCTGATTCTGCATGACCCGGGTTTTGTACTACGATATGTAAATGATTTCCCCTGAAATCCTTATCAATTTCAAAAGATTCCCATTCCTTTGGAATAGAAGGCGCAATACGCAGCCCATAAAAATCCGGCCGCATCCCCAGTATCCCTTCGACACATCCTACCATCACAGTGGATGCCGTGCCTGTAAGCCAATGCACATGGGAACGCCCAAAATGTTCACTGGCTTTCCCTTCCGTAAACTGTCCA
>DNJW01000081.1:657-6276 GCA_003488965.1 Lachnospiraceae bacterium
GCTTTCCCTTCCGTAAACTGTCCATAGCAATACGGCTCCAGCTTACGGATATCTGCCCTCTCATTTTGTGCAGCAGGCGCATTTTCCATGAAATATGTAAAAGCACGCTCCCCATGCCCGCATAAAGCCTCGGCTAAAATAATCCACCCTTGTGACTGGGAGAAAATACCGGCATTTTCTTTTGTCCCTGCATTGTAAATAACTGCAAGCGCCCCTTCAAAAGCATGGCTGTGATAAGGCGGATCCATCAGGATAACGCCGTACTCTGTATTTAGCCGTTGATATACCGTATCCAAAACCGTATCAGCCTGTTCCTCTGTTGCAAGCCCGCTGATAACCGCCCAGCTCTGCGGATTCAGCCACATATTTGCCTCGGAATCTGTACTCTTACCGATTACTTCGCCTCTCTCGGTAAAGCCGCGGATATACCGGTCTCCATCCCAGCACAGCTCCTGTATGGTCTTTCCAAGCTTTTCCTGGGACTTCTCCAGATAATTGATATAATCTGTATCTTTTTTATATTCTGCAAATTCCTTCAGGATTGACATTGCAAGGTAGAACTGAAATGCCACAAAGGAAGACTCCCCATCCTTGCCAAGCCTGAGACAATCATTCCAATCTGCATACAAACCTGCCGGCATCTCATGGATTCCCAAATGGCTCATGGAAAACCCAATGGCACGCTTTAAATGCTCATATACCGTCCCCTCATCCTGATTGGCAAACGGAATCACTTCATCAATAAAGGAAAGATTCCCTGACTCGGAAATATATTTATATATCGTAGGAAACAGCCACAATGCATCATCAGCCCGGTATGCCGGATGTCCGGTTTCTTTCACATAAGACGGATCATCCGGTGTATCCTCATGTCCCGGATTGTGTGTAAACTTCACAAGTGGCAGTCCGCCGCCATTATCTACCTGTGCAGAAAGCATAAAGCGGATTTTCTCAACCGCCATTTCCGGAGCCAGATGGATAATTCCCTGGATATCCTGCACTGTATCCCGATATCCGTACCCATTGCGCAAGCCACAATAAATAAATGACGCCGCACGGGACCAGATAAAAGTCATAAAACAGTTATACGCATTCCATGTATTAATCATGGTATCAAACTCTTTGCTTGGCGTTTTTACCTGAAAATGCGAAAGCCTCCCATGCCAATAAGAAATCAGCTCTTCCAGCTCTTTTTTACAGGTTTCCTCTGTGTTTTCATACCGCTTTAATATATTTTCTGCTTCTGCGTCATATTTCATACCTAAAATGAACACAACATTTTTTGTTTCCCCCGGCGCCAGCGTGAGAACTGCCGAAAGGGCTCCACACCCATTTTCATTATAATTCAACGTTCCATCCAGTTTTCCACACACTACCCCATCCGGATTCCCATACCCGTGATACCGCCCAATAAAGTTTTCCTTATCTCCACAGTAAGAAGAAACCTCTGCTCCGGCAAGCCCAAAGAAACGTTCCGTAGCCGTCTTGCCGTCAACCTCTTCTCCCTCTTCCAGAGCATCCAGATTCCCGTGCACTACCTGGCAAATCCTATTGCCACGAAAAACAGTCTTTGTAATGAACTGAGAATATTGCAAATTCACCTGATCCTGCTCATAATTACTATTATTTGTATATTCTGCATACCCTGTAACTGTCAGGCTTCTCGCAGCCTCAGACCGGTTCGTAAGCTGCAGGCTCCAAACCTCATATGCCTTATCAAGCGGAACATAGTACAAAGCCTCGGAATGGATGCTGCTATAATCTGCAAGCATTTTCGTATATGCCGTTCCATGGCGGCACTCACTTTTATATGCTTCCAAATCTTTCCCAACCGGCTGCCACGAAGCAGACCAGTAGTCTTTGCTATCGTTATCGCGAATGTAAATATAACGCCCCGGCTGATCAAAGCCATTAAACACATAACGTAAAATCCTGCCATTCGCACCGGATTTTTCAAAGCTGTAGCCACCGGCATTATTGGAAATGATTGCACCATATTTCGGAGAACCAAGGTAGTTCACCCATGGAGCAGGCGTATCCGGCCGGTCAATGACATATTCCCGCTTCTCATCATCAAAATAACCATATCTCATATTCGTTCATCTTCCTCCTTTATTGTTACTATTCACGGCCATTATTATTTTTATTATAAATCTTTCCTTGGATATAATATACAAAAAATTGTACAAAAATATCAGATTCGTGATATAATATGTACAAATGCAACCAGAAAGGAAGATTCAAGATGAATTTACAGGAAGAATGGTTTCAATCAGAATTAAACAAAGAGGATGATCCGCCCCACCGCTCCTTGGAGGAAGAATATTCCTTCTATGAGGCAGTCAGCTCCGGCAACATGGACTTTGTACAGGAAAATTGCAAAAAAAATACTTTTATCAATCCCGAAGGAATGGGGGTTCTCTCTACCAATTCTTTAACCAATATGAGATACCATTTTGTTATAACCACTGCAATGATAACAAGACGCTGTATTGAGGCCGGCATGGAATTAGAGCAGGCATACCGGCTTAGTGATTTTTATATTTTAAAAATGGACTCCTGCAATTCTATCCAGGCTATTTCCCAGCTCCACAAAGATATGTCACTGGATTTTACAGGAAGAATGCTGCTGCTGAAAAAAAGCTCCATCATCTCAAAACCCGTTATCCTCTGTATGGATTTTGTCTACAGCCATATCAGCAGCAGGATTACCATAAAAGAACTTGCAGAATACACAGACCTTTCCCCAAGCTACCTTTCCAGACTTTTTAAGAAAGAGCTTGGTATTTCGATAAGCGATTATATTTCCGAAAAGAAAATTGAAAAGGCCGAGAATCTGTTAAAATACTCCGACTTTACCTTTATTGAGATTGCAAATTACCTTGCTTTTTCTTCCCAAAGCCACTTTATCCAGACCTTCAAAAAAGCAGTCGGATTAACTCCAAAGAAATACCGCGACCAGCATTACCGCACTTCCTGGTAAAGGAAGTGATTTTCCGATTAGCGATAGGGATTGCATAAATGTGGACAACACAGAAAGCCACACAATATAATATGCTTAACCGGAGAGCCGACAGGGTGTGAATACCTCCGTTCCGAGCCTTGAACGGAAGGAGGCGTTTTCTATGAGTACATACGAAGAATTCATGGTTATACTTACAACTGCAATACTCATTGTAGCGATTTTGGAATATGTCAAGCATAAAAAATAGCACCCCCGCTCTAGCAAAGTAAAGGTGCTATTTTTATTCATTACTTTCGCAATCTTCCAACAAAACCAGTATATCACAGTCCTTTATAAAATGCACTTATTTTTAAGAAAGGACTGATTTTTTATGCCAGCATATTATGACGAAAAGACCAAATCATGGTACTGCAAATTCTACTATACCGATTATACAGGAACAAAGAAACAGAAAAAGAAACGCGGCTTTAAGCTACGGAGGGAAGCAAAGGAGTGGGAACACGCTTTCCTTGAACGACTGACTGCAGGGCACTCCTGATATGACATCCCAAACCCTCTACGACCTCTATATTGAGGATAAATCACACAGAATACGGCAATACGGCAGAGCACACTTGACAATACTAAATGTGTCTTCAACACCCATATCCTGCCATATTTTAAAAACAAGCCCATAAACTCCATTACACCCACAGACATCCGCACATGGCAGAACGGCCAGATAGACAGTGGGGCATCTGATGCCTACTTACGGGATATGCATAAAAAAATCTCTGCCATTATGAACTATGCCGTAACGTATTACAACCTGCCATCCAACCCATGCCATAAAGCTGGCATAATGGGGAAAATTGTCCATTCGCTGAACTTTTGGACATTGGAACAATACAATTCCTTTATCCAATATGTGAGCGATATCAGGATACACGCTGCGTTCCAAGTGCTTTTTTATTCGGGCATGCGCTGCGGGGAAATGCTGGCACTCACGCTGGCTGATTTTGACTTCAAAGCAAATACCATCAATGTCAGCAAAACACTGTACAGGAATCACACAGGCGCACCAAAGACAGATAACAGCAACCGGGCTATCACTATGCCACCTGCCATCATGGCAGAAATAAAAGAATATGCCAATAAGATATACGGAATCCAGCCGCAAGACAGGGTTTTTGCATTTTCAAAGGAATCCCTCAGAAGGAATATGATACGCTATTGCGAACTATCTGGCATTCCCCGGGTACGCATCCACGACATTAGACACTCCCATGTATCATTGCTGATAGACATGGGGTTCACTCCACATCTGATAGCAGAACGAATAGGAGATACTGTGGAAATGGTGAACAAAGTGTACGGGTTTCCTTGTTACTTTCTGTCTTTCCTTCATCCAGACACCTTATTCTATCTCTGCTCTTCTTTGCCGCCAGCATACTATCGCCGCAAGCCCTGCCCCCACGATAAAGTAACATGCTGGAACAATCGCCTCGATATAGGGAACCCTTGTCTTTTGATACAAGCTGTTTCCATAATAAAACGCCTCAAATGCATAATCGCTGCACATCAAATATAAAATAACATAAACCGGAATTGTCTTTAACAGCAGTGAAATATAATGACTGCTGAACCGGGACAAAACAAATACCAGCGCACAGCTTCCGAGACATACCAGATAATAAATCCCTATAAGAATCAGACAATAGGTACCATATGTCCAGTTCCCCCAGCATAGCGCAATGGCATCAAATGAATACATGCGGCAGTTCCAAAACAGCCACGTTTTATTTGTCACAAAAATGCCGCCAAACAGCACAAGATATATAGTTGCCAGACAAAAAGCAGAAAATAGCGCAGCACCAAATTGTGTGTTAATAACAGGACGGCCTTTTTTGCTGCTCCATTGCAGGGAATGCATTTTAAGCATCCGGTCACGGACGAGTACAGGTGCTGTCAAAAGCATAACAGACAAAATCCCTAATGTCATTAAGCCTCCCCAGTAATTTGTTGTCGCCTGTGGAATCTGATATTCCAGTATATTTCTCCAGCCCTCTCTGGCTGCAATTACCTTCATCACATTATCATATTCCTTTTGTGTATACTTTGAATCCTCTTCTAACATATACTGATAATAATTCTTTCCTTCTTTCTGATCTGACTGAAACTCCTCTACAAAGCGCATACTCTCTTTGATTCCATAAATATCTTCGTACACTCTGTCTGCCGCATCGCTTTCCAGATAGTTTTTCATAGCCGTTGCGTCTTCATCCTTCTTGTCATCATCCCATGCCTCATCGCAAAATTCCTCAAATTCCTGATACGTTGTAATATGATTCTTCCTGAATAGCGGCTCATTCACAAAAGCCGCTTCTGCTTTTTTACAAAGCGCTTCCAGATCATCACGAATCTCTTCAATTTCATTATCTTCTAAGGTCGGACCATATTTTTTTACCCAATCTGCCTGTAGCTGAAACATTTTTTTATTTTCCTCGCCATTTGGAAAATATCTCACATCAAACTCCAGCCAGATTACCCAAAATAACATGCACAAAACAGCGCATACCACAAAAATCCAAGGTCTCCAAAACTTTTTCACTTCTTTCCAAAATACCATTTTTATCCCTAGCCTTTCTTAGGAACTGTAAATAATTAATTTACAG
>DNJW01000417.1:0-17925 GCA_003488965.1 Lachnospiraceae bacterium
AAGGCTTTTGACCCCAACATCATATGATGTTGTTAGGTAACAGAACAGCCTGGCTGAACTGTTACGTTGTTGGAGTGTAGCAGAAAAACCCGTCCGGGCTGTTACATCAGGGCATAAACAGATGCCCTTCTATATCACATATATTTTTAGGAGGCTTTTATGAGATTTGTATACCCTGCTGTTTTTCATAAAACAGAGACGAACACATATGAGGGATTTTTCCCGGATCTGGACGACTGCCATGCAGAAGGCGACACACTGGACGAAGCGCTTGACAACGCCATTGAGGCTGCTCGCGACTGGATCACACTGGAGCTGGAGGAAGGCGGCGTTCTGCCCTCTATCTCCGAGGACGATGATCTGACATTAAAAGAAGGCGAATTTGTACGGAACATTGCCGTAACTATCCGCCTTATGGATGGCTGGGACGAATAGCGATTTCGTCCCACAAAAGTCATTCCATATCAGTTTATTCAGTTGTCCGTTGCAGGTACTCTCTGGTTTTACGGTGCCTTAACCAACATATCGTGGATGTAAGTCTTAAGCCCTTCTTCCGTCCCTATCCCATATTTATGGTTTATAGCAACATAATACTTCATAATGCGATCCTTTGGCAGAAGTTCGCTTGAAGGAATACTATCGTCATAGCCCCTCCTGGCTTCTTTCCATGGATCCTCATTGTGCGTGATCCGCTCCAGTACCTTTCCGCCATACATGCCAAAGGTATTCACCACAAGATCAATCACGTTCTTCTCTTCCTCAGTCAGCGCATCCGCAGTTCCTTCAAGCAGTGCAAATCTTGCATCATCAATCGGATTATATTTGAAGTCCCTAAACAGCTCATATACCTCCGGATAAACCGGACCATGCACCCATGCCCTGCAGTCCTCTTCAAAGATTGGCTTCCCATATAATGCGGAATAAACGCCCTGGATGAAATAAAGAAGCTTCTGCAGCATCAACGGCGTTACCTCTTCCAGTTTTTCAAAAACATAAGCAATCACCCTGAGCATCTTTTCCGACACTGAAAACAGGCTCTCTATGCTGTCCACCGCCGTCATCGCCTTTTTATATGCTGCATCCGTCAGCTTTTCTCTGTTTTCCATAAGTTTCTGCTTCATAGACAAAGCAGCTTAGAGAACCGGAAAATGACGGCTGGATCAACCGCCGGATTTATCAGAAAATACCACCCAAAGTGGAATATACCCTTACAGAATTAGCTGAGAGTTTTGTCCCTATTCCGGGACAGATGACGGAATGGAGTGAAACACATTTAATGTAAGCCTACCCTGCATTGAATTTATAGCCAGATCCAATGCCTGTCTTAACATACCTCCCCGCTACTGTTGGTGTATATCCCAAATCCCTTGTATTAAATGTATTTTCCCAATTATATTTTTGCATTATATCCCCGCCGACATAGAAGGATCTGCTCATGCTTCCTGCATAACGCTCCCTGCGGACGAATCTGCCTGTTTTCTTTTCCTTCTCGTCTTTGTCAAGTTCCTTCACTGCATTGATCACCAGATAGCCGTCTCTAACTCTATTCCTATCTAAAAGTTCAGCTGGTCTTTACACCTTGCTTTGGGGGGAGTGTTTTTGTAAGGATAAAAGAGTAGGCAACAGTAATTACAACCAGTATTAACTGAAAAATGATACGCTTTTCTACTGTCAAGCCTGTTTCATTTGCAAAAACACTTGTAATGTTAATTATAGAATGCGTAATAATGCAGGGCAGCAAACTACCACCGCGATAATAAAGAATGACAAACAGAAAACCAATCGCAATCGCTCCTATAATTTGAAATAGGTTTTCAGTCAGCTCCATACCGCTTCCATTTACCAGGTTTAGCAAATGTCCCAAACCAAAGGTAACGCTTGAAATGACAATCGCTGTTTTTACATTGTCCTTTGCAACCGCTCTAAAAAGAAATCCTCGAAAAATTACTTCTTCTACAAATCCAACGCAAAGCATGCACACTATGTAGCAGACAGTACCTGCCAGGTTTAAATTAAATGCAGTTCCGTTCCAAAAATTTCTTGTAGCTAAAATGACCAAAGGAATATAGAAAAGAAAGCGACTGGCAGCTACAGGAGATTTGCAGAGTCCAAATTGTTTCAGTAATTTATTTTTCCAAATAAAGACGAAAAGAAGTATTGCCTGTAATACACAAAAAATAGCACTCGCAATATATGGAATTCCAATTTTTTCGTTCAATGGATTTGCCAGGGATTGCAAAACACAGTAAATCACTATCCAGGTAATCGCAAATGTCAGTTCGTTTTTCTCATATAACTTTTTCACTTCATTCCCTCCTGTGTGGCTAATATTGCGCCTCTATATGCTCGTGTCAAGTGCTCTTTTATGACTTCTTCATCATACTCCAATGAATTGTTTGCAATAATGCTGGCATACCCATGTGCAAACATACAGATTATTAAAAAAGCTTCTTTCATCTGTTCCATACCAATGCCTGCTGCTCCCTGCATTGCAGAAAGAACAGGTGTTAATTCCTCAGAGTCTATCATCTCAGGGAGACTTTTTTCCTCTGCATATCCCGATTGAAAAAGAAATCGAAATAAATTTGGCTCTTTCATTGCAAAACGGATATAGTTCAATCCAATTTCAAGCGTAATTTCTTCCTGCGATTTTCCGATATTCATTAAATAGTTCGTGTGGTACCGGTCCGCTTTTGCATAAGTCGCCTTTTTCAATTCCTCAATCGTCGAAAAATGATACATAACAGGCTGTGTAGAGCAATTTAGTTTCTTTGCAACTGTTCTTGCATTGATATTTTCTGCCCCTGTTTCACGGGCAATCGCAAAGGCGGCATCAATAACCATATCTTTTGTAATTTTTACTTTTGGCGGCATTCAACATCCTCCCATTAATATAAACGCTGTTATATAACATATATTATATATCTTAAAATTATTAATGTCAATCATTTATCTGAAAGTGATCAATGTTCCTGCCACAAAACAGAAAAAGCCCGGAGCCAGGCGGTTTCTACACCACGCCAAACTCCGGGCTATCCTGTTTTATTTTATATTAAGAGATGCCGTTATCCCTCTATGGCAATGTTCTTCATCATATTTACTGCATGACATCCGCACAGCTTCCGCTCTGCTTTTTTTAGCAGCAATATTTTTGCTGAATTGAACCTGTTATTTGCTGAATACTAATACTGTCAGTGCATATTCCGGCAATTCACAGACATAATTCCGTTTTTCTAATTCCTGCTTCTTATCTTCATCAGGCACTACTTCCTTTGGAGCCACCTTTTGCGGTTCTTCAAAGCTGTTTCTCCATTCCAGCTCATATCCGGACATTGTAATTTCTTTTACTTCTTTATATTTTTGCTGAGTCGTAATATGGATCAATTTCTTCTCCTGTGCCACATTAGAAAGCTTCACGATCAGATGATCCTCATCATCCACAACTGCCGAATAGTACAGTTCATCCGGTTCCGTGCTCAGACATTCATGATCCAGGACATTGCCGTCAACATTCAGATGAATCTTATTTTCTCTGACCTCCAGCACACATTTATAGGAACAGTCTCTGTCCATAATTACCTGCATCATACCCAGACTGCATGGAAAGCCATTGACCATCCCATTCAGATTCACTGTCCGCTCCCAGCCATCAAAAACTACCTGAAGACAATTCTTTTCATCTCTGGCAGCAAACTCAAAGCACATGGTGTGCTCCCCGCACAGAGTCTGTGGTGTACCGCCTATTTCTCTCTGATAATCAAAAGAAACTGTATAATGATCCCAGCAGATATCCGGCATTTTTTTCTCCTTCATTTTTCCGGAGACACAGAAATTCTCTCCCCTGATTTCTTCGTATGTATCTTCATTTCGTATAACCAGATTCTTAATATGAACCTGAGAATTCTCTGTAAAGAACCTGCAGCCCCCATGCAGCTTCGGAGCTTTCTTTTCTTCTGTCAGTATACGATCTGCCTGTGCTTTTACCAGTTCTTCTCCCTGATAATTCATGAACAGCTTTTGTACATAATAACTCGGAGTGCCATATACCCTGTGATTATCATAGTGAAGCATATTCGTTTTCCAGTTCGTATAGTCTGTGTTATTAAGAAGAGGCGCATAGCATGCCAGCCCAAGCCTGTCCGCCTTTTCCATTCCGATCATAAACGCAGCCTCTGCTAACGCATTCCACCACGTCATATCATGAGAAGCATATTCTCCCAAAAAAGCTTTTGCCTTTGTCTTATAAATATCGTACCTGTGGGCATTCGCAATAAACCACTCCGGACACTGGTAAAAATGCTCATCAGCAAAAGCTGCCTCCGTCCGCTCTGCCTGTGCCCAGCCCTTTTCAAATTCGCTTCCCGCTGCGCTTGGACCTGCAGAATTAATCAATAAAATATCCGGATAGACCTTCTTAACCGCATCCTGTATCTTTTCATATCGCTCGTAGTATTCATCTCCTACTTCCTCATTTCCAATTGCCAGGTATTTCATGTGAAAGCTGTCCGGATGTCCCATGGAAGCACGCAGATTTCCCCATTTTGTAGTCACATCTCCATTGGCAAACTCTATCAGATCCAATGCTTCCTCAATCCATTCCTGAAGATTATCCATATCTGCAGCACGAAGAAAATGCGGGTCAAAGCCTGCAGATATAACCGGCAAAGGCTGGGCTCCAATATCCTCACAAAATCTGAAAAACTCATAAAATCCGACTCCCAGAGTCTGGTTGTAATTCCACGAATTTCTTCTGGAAGGTCTGTCCCATACCTCCCCGACCGTATTTTTCCACCGGTACATTCCATTTCTATCCTTTGCATTCAGGGATCCGATGTGGGTCAGACAGCCACCCGGAAATCTTACAAAACGCGGTTTCAATTCTTCTATCATCCTGGCAATATCTCTTCGAAGCCCGTTTTTCTGCATCTTATAAGTATCTGCGGGAAATAAGGATACAGTATCCAGCTCCAGAGTCATAACCTGATTCATCAAAATTACCAGACGGGCAGAACTGTCGCTTCCCTCTGATTTCAGAGTACATTCCTGTTTTGTCCATACTCCCGGCTCTGCTGTCAGTGTTCTCTTTCCATAGCAAACGCTTCCATCCTTATTTTCTATCCGCACTTCAAACGCTTTCTCTTTTTCCCCGCGTACACGGCAGTAACAGGTGAAACAATATTCTTTTCCTTCTTCCAGAAACAATCCGGTATTATATCCCTCATTCCGGATACCGGCCCCTTCCCCTTCCACCAGGATCTCCAGAACCAGATAATGGGGATTATTTTTATTTCTGGGATCCCATTGCTCCACATGAGCCTGCACCATACTGTTTCCCCTCTGAATTTCTTCCCATGCAGTCATGGAATGGTAGCTTTTGTTATCGATGCGGTCAAATTCAAAAGCCCTGTTTCGCACCATTTCCCCATACAAGCCCCCATCTGCTGCATGATTAATATCTTCAAAAAAGATACCAAATAAATCTCCCTGTTTCTTTACCCTGCAATTTTCTGATATATTTAATCTGATTTCCCGCATACCTGCACGATTCCTCTCTCCCCTTCACATAGTCTTTACTCTCTTCATCTCTCATGGGGGCTTTTCTCATAAATTTTCAGACTTTCATACTCTGCATCTGTAATTTCCATTACCGTTCCATGCTTAAATCCATACGGAAATGCAAAGTCCTCATCCGCACGTATAAAGTGTCCGCTTTTTAAACTGTCTGCAATAAACGGAACATACCCCTGCCCGCTTTCTTCACATCCATAATAATCCAGCATCAAGCACCATCTGCCATCCGGCATTCGAAAAGCAGTAGGGGCTTCATATTTTCCGTATTCCAGTGTTTCCATGCAGCGGTCAAACTCTTCCATTCTGTGAAAGGGACCTGTGAGGGAATCACTTTGCAGTAAAAGAATATTTGAGGGATTTTTTTCGCTCTTCAGAAACATATAGTACAGTCCGTTTTCCTCATACATGGCAGAATCTATGACGGTACAGTTATCCTTTCTTCTGTATAATTCCCTGGCATCAGTAAAGTTTTCAAAATCCTTTGTGCGGGTATAAAAAATCCCTTTTGCTCCATATCCATTGCATTTATGAGCGGAAGACCAATGAATCAGATATTCTTGATTTTCCTGATCGTAAATGATATCCGGTGCCCATAAACACCCAAAATTCTCATCCCCTAATGCCAGCATTTTTTGTTCTGACCAGTGAAGCAGGTCCTCTGACTGCCACATCACAAGAAATTTACTTCCGCACCGGGAAATCATCTCCCAGCTGTTCTTATATTGGTACGGCATCCCATAAGCCAGGCTTAAATCTGTAGCAAGAATGATAAATTTCCCTTCCTTTGTTCTGGTAATCGTGAAATCCCGAACTCCTTTATCCCCCTCATAGCTCCATAACACTGGATTTCCTCTATTCACCATTTCCCAGTGAAACCCATCTTTACTAACAGAAAAATACACTTGTTCTCCATCCGGAGTTCTCTTTTCTTTAAAATGGACAAAAAGATATGCACTCATATTTTCTCCTCTCTACTGAGAAAAGGCTGTACCACTTTTGTGCTGCAGCCATCTCTCATATTATACCGGTTCACATGATAGGTTATTTTATTCTGCCATTGCCCCGTTTATCTGTGTAATCATATCAGACAAACCTTCTGCCTCATACTGTTTATAAATTTCTTCCCACATCTCTTCTACAGGTTCCTCACCGGTCATGATACTCAGGAAATCCTCATCCAGATTTACGGTAAATTCAATTCCCAGCTCCAGAAGTTTCTGTGTACATTCCGGATAAAATTCCGGGATTTCCACTTCCGCAGCCTGTGCAACAAGAAGATTATCTACCTCTGTATACTCCTTGGGCCATACAGCTACAAACCTGTTGTCATAAGTGCTTGGATTCCATCTGACCAGAGTAGACAATACATCACAGGATGGATATACATCCTTTATCATTTTATCTGCATCGTGAAGAACAACCTTTCCATCTTCCATATCATATAATTCCCCTTCCGGACCATATGTGGAAAGGAATGCACCTTCATCGGAAAGAAGATAATCATAAAGTTTTAAAATCTTATCCATCTTTTCTTCACTGACACCGGCATTAATATAGGACTCACTCCATGCATAAGAATTGGACATGACGTATGTTTTGTTCCCATCCTTATCCGGCATCAGGTTCAACGCTTTTACATCATCAAGATAAGAAGATCCATGAACCTCTTCCCAGTATCTTGCAACTTTTTCATACTTATTTCCAAATCCTCCGGAAATAACAATTGCAGCGCTGGAGCCCTGAAGGAATTTTTCCTCTGCAGACTGGTTTGTTGTAAGTGCGATGTCTTTTTCAATAACACCGGAATCATACAGGTTACGTGCAAACCGGAATCCTTCCAGTGCATCCTCTGTAAAGTAAGCAGGAACGTACTGTCCATTTTCATCCTTTACCCATTTAAAACTGGAACCGCCGTCTACTGCAATAGATGATCCGTAAGGCATCAGCATACCGCTCATCAAATTTTTATCTGAAGCTGTCATACCGCCAATTCCTGTACCATCCGGATCAGCAGCAATGATTGCCTGAATCATTTCAGAAAACTCATCCCACGTCTCAGGTTCTTTTTCGATCCCGGCCTTCTGTGCCAGATCCCAGCGATAGCAGATAATACGATCCAGACAGGTCCAGTATTGATCCGGATAAGTCTGTCTTGGGATACAGTAAAGCGTTCCATTCAGCTTCGCCTCTTCTGCGGCACCTCCGGAAAGATATTCCTCCAGATTCGGATAGGCACTCAGATCCCCGGGAATTGCACTGATCACTCCCTGGTCTGCCCACTGGGGATAAGTAGCTGTTGTACGGAATGGTCCCACAAACACATCCGGGAGACTGCCTGAAGATGCCCAAAGCTGGATTTTCTGCATATAATCATCCCAGGTCACATTCATAGGTACAATCTTAATACCCAGTTTTTCTTCAATAGCAGTCTGAACTGCATCTCCCTGAAATCCCGCATCTGCATTCCAGGTTGCAATTGTGATTTCTACCGGTGCCTCTTCTGCCATAGCCGGTACTGTCTGCAGCGAAAGGCTCATCGTCAGGCCCAATGCAGCTGCCAGTGTCTTTTTTAATACGTTTCCTCTTTTCATAGCATAAACTCCTTTTCTTTTTATAGTGAAAACCGCCTTATGCAGCTTTCCATTCATTTCCTGCATCACAGACCGCGGATCATTCCTTTAATCCGCCAACCATAACACCATTTACAAAATACTTCTGTAAAAATGGATACACACAAATGATCGGTACTGCGGTAATAATAATCGTTGCCATCTGTACTGCTGAAGTGGATACCTTTTCTGTTGCACTCAGCATCTGCTGCGCCTGCGCGGAAAGCTGCCCGCTTAAATTTACTAAGATATCCCTCAAATAGATCTGCAATGGCGCAAGATCCTTTTTGTTGATATAAAGCAGTGCATTGTACCACTCATTCCATCTTTCCACAGAATAAAACAATGCAAACGTCGCAATAAAAGGTTTCGATATGGGAATCGCTACTTTCCACAGGATCGTCCACTCGCCTGCTCCGTCCAGCCTGGCCGCCTCTATAAGCCCGGCGGGAAGATTCAGAAAATAATTTTTCATAATAATCAGATAATAAGTACTGATCGCTGTAGGCAGAATCATAGACCATATACTGTTGATCAGTCCCAGATCCTTAATAATCATGTATGTAGGAACCAGTCCGCCATTGAACAGCATAGTAAACAAAATCATCGTCATAAAAACTTTTCTTCCTATCAATTGCCTTTTTGACAGCACATAGGCTCCTGTTACTGAGAGAAACATATTGATCATAACGCCTGCGATCGTTACAAACAGGGAAATCCCCAGTGATTTTATAAAATAGATATCCTGAAGGACTGTCTTATAGCCTGTCAGATCAACAATATAAGGAAGAAGGTACGGTGTATGCTTTGCAACAGATACCGTATTTGATACCGATAAGATCAGAACATTCCAAAAAGGATACAGGGTAATCAGTGCCAGCAGTGTGAACACAGCAATTACAATGAAGTCAAAAGTCGTTGTTCTGCTTTTATTCAGCTTTTTGTTCCGCATAAACATTCCCCTCCCTAATATAATCCATTCTCGCCAAGCGCAGTAACAACCTTATTGCTAACCGTAATCATGATCACTCCTATAATGGATTTAAACATTCCGATGGCTGTGGAATATCCATAATTCAAACCGCCTGTAATAAAGGATTCCCGGAAGATATAGGTATCCAGCGTATCTCCCACTTTATATACCGGCGCGGAGTACAGATTAAATATCTGATCAAAGGAACCATTTGTCATGATCTGTCCCACTGCCAGGATCAGCATGATCGCTATGGTACTCTTAATTCCCGGAAGGGTAATATGCCAGATTCTCTTAAGCCTGCCTGCACCGTCAACCTCCGCTGCTTCATACAGTCCCGGATCAATAGATGTAATAGCAGCCAGATAAATAATGGAATCCCATCCCACCTCTTTCCAGATATTGGATATCCAGATAAAAGGTCTGAAGCTTGATGCCGATGTGATGGGTGACACATTTGCTATCCCCAATACATCCAGTATCTGGTTAATAATTCCGCTTGAGCCAAACAGATTGCTCAGAATCCCTGCTAAAACCACCCAGGAAATAAAATGTGGAAAGGTGATCACTGTCTGAAATGTACGCTTAAGTTTTGCTGATCGAATTTCATTCAGAAACAGCGCAGTTAAAATCGCACACGGCATCTGGAATCCGATCCTTCCCAGGCTTATTATAATTGTATTTTTTGCAGCCTGCATAAACTCTCTGTCACTCAGCATTTTCCTGAAATGCTCCAGCCCCACAAAAGGACTCTCCCATATGCCCATATCATACCGGAAGTTTCTCAGCGAAAGAGAAATTCCGCCTGCCACAGGCAGATAACAAAATACAAGATACCATGCAAGTACAGGAGCCAAAAGAAGATACAGCATTCTGTCATTTTTTATCCGTTTCCAAAGCCTTACGCAGTCCACCTTCTTTGTTCTTTTTTTCACGTTTTTCCCTCCTTTGTAAGATTAGTATAGCAGTTTTTTTCATCCGCTAAAATGGAGAAAATCTCTTGAATTTATCCAAAAAAAGTCCAGCTCACCGGCCGGACTGTTATATTTGCATATCCTATATGTAAAAATTTTAGTTTTCTTCACGATACTGACTTGGAGTTTTTCCCGTGATCTTTTTGAACGTTTTCAGGAAATAAAAATAGTCATGAAACCCAGCCTCAGCCGCAATCTCTGTTACTGCCCTTTTTGTAGTTGTCAGCAATTTCATTGCCTCTTCCATACGAAGCTGTGTAATATAATGAACAAAGGTTGTTCCTGTTTCTTTTTTAAACAGCTGGCTTACATAGTTCGGGCTCATATGAAGTGCGTCTCCAGCACTTGTCAGCGAGATTTCAGAACGGTAGTTTTCTCCTATATACCGCATAAGCTTCATAAATGCAGTGTTGGAAAATGTCATGCTTCCCTCCTGCATTTCACCTGCCTCCTGAATTTCTTTCTGTAAACGTTTCAGCATCTCAGAGAAAGATCCATATTCCGAAACCAGTTGTTTTTGTTCATAGATGTAATAGTCATTTGTCTCTTCACGGAACAAACTTCCTGTATGGATAATATTACACAATCTGGTTGCTGACCGGATATTAAAAAAGCGGCAATATTTTTCCTCAATCAAAGCCAGCTGGTCGCAAACCTCTCCCCACCTGTTCTGCTCCACATTTTTGGTTACCTGCATCAGCAATCTTTCAGAATGCTGATTATCTGTCCCGCAGCATACTCTATGATCTGCCTCAACGAAAAACTGATATGCATATGCAGAACAATCAGCCAAAGCACGTTTAAGCTCTGCTATGGCCACTGTATGCTTTTTATATCCTATACTGGTATTTCTCCCCATATCCAGATATTGTCTGATCTTACTTTCAGAAAGAGGTTCGTGTAAGATATATCCGTATTGCCCACGTCCCAATTCTACTACAATCCCCTCCTCCTTCCTTAGCTCGATCCTGCTCTCACCTGCAGTTACCGCAGCAAAGCAGACCTCTTCCTGAAATCCCATCTGCGAAAGGATACGGCTGACTTCCTGACTTTTGCCGCTGTCAATCGCATCTAACAATTCCGCTGCCGTAAAAAACCCATTTTCCTTATCAAGCTGCTTGCAGGCCTTTAGCAAAAGCCTGGTAAGCTGGTCGTATTCCAATGGTTTTAAACAGTATCCGAGAGCACCATAGTTAATTGCTTTCTGCGCATAGGAAAATTCTGCATATCCGCTTATAAAAATGACCTGCAGATTTTCATCCTGCTTTTTTAAGTACTCGCATAATTCCAGGCCATTCATACCGGGCATACGAATATCCAGAATCGCAATGTCTATCTTTTCTTCCTTTACAAAAGCAAGCACCTCCTGCCCGCTGGATACGCAGACCGCAACGTCCAGACCAAGTTTTCCCCAGTCGATAGAAATGTTCAGTGACTTTACAACAGAGGGCTCATCATCCGCAATTAAAACCCTATACATTCCCTTTTCCCTCTCCTTCCGGACCGTTTTCTTTCGCAGGAACCCGTATTGTTACTGTAGTACCATCTCCCAAAACGCTTTCTATCTGTAAGCCATATCCTGGTCCGTACTGAAGGCGTATTCTTGCCTGCGTATTTAAAATTCCCACATGCTTACTTGTGTCGTAATAATCTTTTTCTATAAGCTCCTGTATTTCCAAAAGCTTTTCCTTCTCAATTCCGACACCGTCATCCTTGATGGTAAGCACCAAATCATGAAGCTCCAGCCTGCCCCCAATATACAGATTTCCTCTTTCTGTCTTTGGCTCCAATCCATGATAAATCGCATTCTCTACAGTGGGCTGCAAAAGCATCTTCATTACAGGAACATGCAGAATCTCTTCCGGCAGATAATAAAACACTTCTATTTTCCCCATAAATCGGTTTTTCTGAATCCTCACATATGATTTTATAATGGAGACTTCCTCTCCCAGGGTAACCGTCTGGCTTCCTTTTGTGCTGTATCTGAAAATATTGCCCATGTCAACCGCCATCTCAGCAATTTCCGGAGCCTTCCTTTCCAAAGCTTTTTTCCTGAAAACTTCCAGGGTATTATAAAGAAAATGGGGATCGATCTGACTTCTCATATAAGAAAGCTCTGCTTCCTGCTTCTTCACTTTCATTTCATACAAATCTGTTGCCGTATCAAAAATTTGTCTGTTCAGTTGTGAAATATCTGCCATCATTCCGGTAAATTCCTCGCCTATTTCACGAATTTCCGTACAGCCCTTTAAATGTATTTCTCCCTGAAGTTTTCTCTGCCCCCTGGAGCGGATTCCATGTATTACACCATAAAAATCCTGCAGCGGTTTCACAACCTCTCCCTTGATCAGCCATAACAGCAGCAAAAAGAAAAAAGCTTCCAGAATCACACATCCCCACACAAGAATACGGATCCTGCTAAGTCTCCGGGATATTTTTCCCATATCCAGCGCACTGATCTGATAACATCCCATTTTTTCCAGATATCTGCTTTGGATATACCATAGCGGATCCTTCTCTTCCTCCTCATTATAATTTCTCCATATTTTCCATATTTCATCAGACTTGTTCTCTGTACTATCAAAAGAATAGATTACGTTCTCTTCATCAGCAAGCAGATAGCAGGTGTCCATCTCATTACTGTTATCCATCTGCAATGAGGAAATATTAATAGAAATAAGAAGCGTTCCTACGTCTTCGCCATTGACCACGATTTCCCGCGCATACAGCAGCATCGGACTTTTTTGTGCGGATGTATACATACTGGAATACCGGACCCCGACCCACGAAAAAAACTTTTCCTTGCTTTGCTTCCGGAGACTGTCCAGGTCTTCATAAGTGTATAGCGTAGAATAATGGACTTCCTCATTCACCAGTGAAATATCCACAATCTCCGGATCCAGCACTTTAAAGTATGTAATCTTCTCTTCCACCTCTGTAATATACACTGCCTTCTTTGCGTAAGAAGCCTGCATTAATTGCTGGACTTCCCTTTCCCCTGCAATGCTCATAGAAAAAACATCCATTTTGTCATAGAGAAATTCCAGCTCATTTTGCAGTTTTCTGCTTGTGATCTCTGCATATTCACTTGCATTTGATAACAGCACCCTTTGCATGGAATGGTTAATTAATATGCACAGCACCACAAACAGGATGCTCATAATCAAGAGCATCCTGTTCATCTGTGTTCTGATACTTCTGCTATTTGTCGTCATTTTCTTCATATGTACTTATCCCCCGTTAACTGCCCGGCTCTTCTAATAAAACATAACATGAAAATGGCGGCATCTCAATCGTTCCTTCTACATTCTTCTGTAATTCGATATCAAAATATTTTCTGTAAAGTATTACAACTGCTTCTTTTCGATTGTAGTTTTGTAAAAACCATAGCTTTTTCTTTTCATCACTTCTGCAGGAAACCGTTACACCTTCTGATAATTTCCCGGCAAATTCCTCACCTATTCCTTCTTCTTCCAGCAGATTCCGATAAAATTTCTTCAAAAAAGCAATTTCTGTCTCTGCTGCTATATAATAAGCACATCCTTTTCCATAAGCATTTCTCGTTAAAGCAGGAAAGCCTTTATAAAAGTCTTTTTCATAATATGCTTTTACTTCTGCTGTCTCCCTGTGGATAATCCCACGAAGGCCGGTTACCTGATAAGAAACTCCGCAATAGGAAACCTGATTATCCCAGGCAGCCCGGCATGCATCCGTTTCCTCTGTCCGTATTCCAAGCACATCCTGTAACGGATGAGCCTGTATGAAACACAAATCTGTGTCATCTGCTTCTCCGCTCCAGCAAGTTGTCACATAGCATCCTCCATTTTTTACAAAATCCCGGATTTTATCTGCATATCCTTTTTGGTACATATAATTATATGGCGCTATTATGATCTGATAATCAGAAAAATCACTCTCCATATTCTGTATATCAACATCCACTCCCATTTCCCAGAAAGGATAAAAGTATTTGCAAAATAAATTTTTATAATCCAGTTTCTCAACCCCGCAGACATCCTCTACTGCCCACCAGTTTTCCCAGTCAAAAATCATGGCAATTCTTGAATGGCTGCAGGTTCCCCATACATATTCACTGATTTTGCCAAGCTTTTTTCCAACCTCACGCACATCTCCAAAAACCCTTGTATTTTCCCCATTTTTATGATCCAATACTGCCCCGTGGAACTTCTCACAGGATCCTCTGCTTTTTCTCCACTGGAAATACTGTACACTATCTGAACCACAGGCAATCGCCTGTAAAGAAGATAAGGCATGCATTCCCGGACGTTTTAAAGTATTTACAGGTCTCCAGTTAACCATGGATGGGGTACTTTCCATCATTAAAAACGGAGCCTTTTTCAATCCCCGCATCAGGGAATGAGCTGCCGCCGTTTCTGCTGCAATTCTGAGTTCATCCTCTTCACTGTGCCAGTCCGGATAATTATCCCACGAAATAAAATCAAATTCTTTTCCCCATTCAAAATAGTTCAATGGTTTAAAAAATCCCATCATATTTGTAGTAACCGGACGATTGCTATATTCCCTTACCGCAGCAATCTCTTCTTTTGCAAAATCCAGAAGCTGATGGCTTACAAAACGTTTCCAGTCCAGTTTCAAACCATGTAAGACATTTTCTCCCCGCTTTGAAGGGCTGTGAATCTGGCTCCATTCTGTATAAGTATGGCTCCAGAAGGTTGTCCACCATGCTTTATTTAAATTCTCCAGTGTTCCATATTTTGCTTTCAGCCACTTTCTGAATTCCTCCTGGCAGTAAGGGCAATGACAGTCTGCCGCTCTCCCGTTTCCTCCATATTCATTGGAAATGTGCCATGCGATCACACCCGGATGCTGTCCGAATTTTTGTGACAATCTACTGTCAATTTCCTGCATCTTTCTGCGCATTACAGGCGAACTGGGGCAGAAATTATGTCTGTTTCCGGCGTAATTTCTCACACCATACTCGTTTACCTGAAGCACCTCTTCATGTGCTGAGGAAAGCCATGGCGGAATTGCTCCCGTTGGCGTTGCAAGTATTGTATATATATCATTCTTATACAATTTTTCAATTATTTTTTCCATCCATTCAAAGTTGTATATTTCATCTTCACGTTCTAACTGCGACCATGAAAAAATACCAAGTGACACACAATTGACCTCTGCCTTTTTCATCAGCCTGATATCTTCTTCAAGGATTTCCGGGTAATCCAGCCATTGTTCAGGATTATAATCGGCTCCATGCAGTAATTTTCCAGGTAATTTGCGGACGATTTTATTTCGCATATGAACTCTCTCCTGTCATCTTTAAATGATAGTATTCCTTATATGCTTCTAATAGTATCATAAAAACCAGTCTGCAATACATGTAATTTCTACAGATTCAAATGGAAATTTTGTTGCTCATGATTCTCCGGACTGTATCATCTTAATCTGCTGATTTTCCCCTTGTCCATTTCATATACCTCATCGCACAATGTCTCTATGTCTTCTTTATTATGGCTCGCTAATAAAATAATTTTATTTTGTTCTTTTAATTCTTCAAAAAAATTTCTCATGTCAATAACGCTGCTTCTATCCAAACCGTTCATTGGTTCGTCTAAAATCAAAATATCCTGATTTTCCATTGTTGCCTGTGCAATCGCCAGTCTTTGACGCATCCCCAGGGAATAATGGCAAACTTTTTTTCTTGATTCCGGATCAAGGCCCACTTTCCGCATTACATCCTTTAAATATTTTTTATCCGCTTTATTGCGGATTCTGTATAAACATTCTAAATTCTTCAACCCGCTAAAGTTTCTGATATAGCCGGGTTCTTCAATTATAATGCCGGCATTGATTAACATATCTATATCTCTATGCATGACCAGATTATTTATTTTAATCTCCCCGGAATCTACATGGTAAAAACCGCAGATACATTTAAACAGCACTGTTTTTCCCGAACCATTATATCCTACGATCCCGTATATTTTCCCACTTACCAATTCCAGAGAAACATTCTCCAGGACCGGACAATTTCCAAAATGTTTGCTTATGTTACTTACTATAATACTCTGTCCGCTCATGACGCACCTCCCATTTGCAAATTCTCTTCCTGCTGTTTTTACACCCCATCTTCCTTACTCCATTCAAACTCTATGCCATGTACTCTCCGCAAAATGATCCGGCACATGATTATAATACTCATAATAAGTACAATGAAAATATAAGGTACAGAAGGCAATACAAAGCTGTCATGTTCCTTAATTCCAACATAAGCAACCCTCAGCCAGCTTGTCGGTATAAACATAGATACTTTTTGCGATAACATCGGATGAACACTTTCTACCAAATAAATTCCTGCTGCCATACTGACAGAACCAATAATTGCTATCATCCTATTAAATACAATACTAAGCATAAACATAAAAATACCCATCCAGAAAACTACCAGGCTTCCAATCAAAAAAGTACATATTGATAATTCAATTGCAGTAAAGTTCTGCATAGCATCATAAGGTATTTCAAATAAAAATTCATAATACTGAGCCGCATTTGTCAATGCCGCCGTGTGCAGCACTTTTCCCCATCCGGTTCCCCATTCACAATTTCTGCCCAGCAAAATAATACAAAATAAAAAATTTACAGCCATAATCAATACGGACTGTAAAAAAATCGATATAATCTGACCCACTGCCCACGTTTTTCTGCCTGTCCGTATAATCTGATACATATTTGAATATTGCATGAAAGGCACATTAGAGAAATAATATATTATCTCTAAAAGAAATAAAAATGCAAAATATATATTTGAAAGAAGAAAAGGAAATACCCACACAGATACTTTATGCTGCACGGTCTGCGAAAAATTAATAACCGGTTTCAGGTAAATGTACAAGATAAATCCCTGTATCATAAACAGTGCGTATGTTCTGGCATTCATTATTTTTATCACGGTTAACTGCTTTATATATCGGAGTACCTCCATTTTTTCACATCCTTTTTTGTAATTTTTTATAAGTCGCTGTCCCAAAAATAATGCAGCAGCAAATCCCAATAGCTAATGCCCACGCTATCATTTTTACATCACTTGAAAAAATATTATATCGTGCATCAAAAATAATACATGGGTCAAACATACTGTTTTTCCTAAATGTATTTGTGCCCGCTTCAATAATAATCTGATATAACAGCGCAGGCATAGCAAGAATGAACAATTTATTTGATATATACAAAGATAAATAGGAAGATATCAAAGCCAGGCACCCTCCGCATACTCCCCACTGTATCCCATACAGACCAGCCCATCCAATATAATTTTCACTTTTTAACAATGCTGCATAACCACCGGATTTCTCAAGAATTAAATATGTCTGGCTATCTATCCATGGTAATTTCCCAGTGCAGATAACTGAGAATAAAATGCTTCCTGCTCCCATGGTCAAAACAGACGACAAAAAAATGATCCCTGTTTTTGATGCCACATATTTTTTTAATCCCCCTCTGCTTACAGCATATCTCATATAATAAGTTTCTAACTCATCACTGTAAACAGACCCGTACGGTAATGCGCAAAATACAAACGTCAAAATAAATCCCGCTTTATATGTTGAAAGTAATAACGTATAAATTGCAGAATCTGTTATGTCGCTTCGATTTCCCACAGATAAAAACAATGTTAATGCAACACCTATTATACTTAAATATGTCCCTTTTTTTGTAAATAACCGGTACATATCCGTCAAAAGAAAGTGTGTTCTTTTTTGTTTCATTATATAGATATTTCCTCTCCGTTTTCTGCGTCTATGCAGGTATATAATAC
>DNJW01000417.1:18186-30753 GCA_003488965.1 Lachnospiraceae bacterium
GTCTATGCAGGTATATAATACATTCTTAAAGTCTTCTCCTGTCTCACTGTCAATTCCTGTCTCGAAAACTTCAAAAAGCCAGACCGTTTTTACCTCATATTTACCTGCAGATGTCTTGACCGGCATCTGATACAGCTTGGCTCTTGTTGCTGTATATTTGGCACCAGTAAGTATATTTCCATATTTATCGGCAACCTTTTGTGCTATTTCATCAAATTGTTTCAGTTTTATATTTTCATCCGTAGTTTCAAATGTATATACTTTTGCCACATCCAGACGCTTCAGCCCGTCTTTAGAACATACTGCCTGTATTGGTCTGTTTTCTATACTGTCCTGCGGAAAGTCTTGTTCGCCAAAATAAACCGGGATCCCATCATGCAGCTGCTCGGCAAAAAAATAATAACAATCATCTTCCTCTGTCCATATACTCTTTTCCGATTCAATATTTTTTCCTTCCATTTCCACATGAGACTCTTCCTGCTGCATTGTATTATAATCCAGCGAAAAATACTCATAATGGCACTCGCCCAGTTCATATCCGGATTGGTTGATTAGCTTTTTGACCTCTTCAAAGCACACCTCCGGTGACTGAAAATTTAATGTCGGCAGCAAATATTTATCGGCATTATATAATTCACCGTCTTCAACGTGAAATGCACTATGAATCTTCTCAAAAAAGGGGGTTGAATAAACCAGAGTCGTATCTATTGATATCAGGCTTTCATCATCATATTTTGCATAATATGTATCATACATAACGCTATTTTCGCCCTCAAATTCTCCCCTGTATTCATCTGCAACATTTTTATTCTCTGCAAATATATTTATTATATTATCTGCTTTGGGGATCTGCCTAACTGCGATACTTTTTTTAATAGTATTCAAATCGACATTCTCCGGAACCTCTACCTTCAGATCAAATTCCACTTCATTTATTATTTCTTTCATGTTTTCAGGAAACTCTGTCGCTGATTCCAGCACAGCCTTATCTTCTCTCTGTTCTGTTTCGCCATTTTTCGCAGAACATCCGGCAAGCCCCAGCATCACTATAAGAAACATCACATAATAGTTTCTTCTCATTTTACATTCCATATTTATCAGTCTCCTTCCATGTTCCTTCCTTTTAAAGCGCTACAGATAAAAATGCACTTTGAACAGCAGTTTGTTCATTATATTTTGACACAGGAGAAGAACTTCCTCTTCTCCTGTGCATTTTCTCTCTTAGATTACGGACAATAATATCCTGTAACCGTCACTCTGCTAGTTGCCGGAGTTGCTTTCATATAATAATAAACGCCTCCATCTGCTGTTCTATTATACGCACGTACCTGAGTCATTCCAATATTATTACTGGAAAGATATGCACTATTTGACATTAAGGAAGTGTCCGTTTTCTTATAGGAGCGAACATAAATCCCTGCAGTTGCTTTATTAAAAGTACTTCCTGTAAAATATGCATTGTTATCTCCATCTGCGGTTTTAATTTCCTTCATAGATAATGGATCCTGAGTACCCGAACCACCAACGGTTACCGTAAAGGGTATAGTCTCAGCAAATGCAGTTGTCCCTGCACATGCCAGACTCATAGCTGCGAATGCAGCACACATCATACGTTTAATTTTCTGCGTTTTCATCATCAATTAATCTCCTTTATTTTTTATTTGCAGCTACCGGTATTGCTTACATTGCCTAGTATAGCGCAGCTTGATATTCCAATGTTTCTTTTGACCACTAATCATGTATTCCTTGTCCATCTATTTTTTGCCATGTTTCTGCAATATAAAAATAGAGTTTAATCTGGCTGTCAATTCTATATTTTCTGTCCGCAAAAAAACTGCCGGAAATTTCCGGCAGCCAATCTATTACCCTCTCATATTGTTTTATATCACTCCATATTTTTCTTGTCCCACTGCATCATAATTTTTACCGTAAACACGCCATTCTCCGCTGTGCAGTCCATAGTTCCGCTGTATTTTTCCACTGTATCCCGGACACTGCGCAGACCCCATCCATGAAGGCTTTTATTTTCTTTCGTAGTCTTCGGAAAGCCACCAGAGCTCTTTAGATCTTCCCTGCACGGATTTATCACTTTAATAAGCAGAAAATAATTGATTCTGCGCATCGTCAGGCAAATACATCCCTTCTGTTCTGTATCTGCCGCGGCTTCTATTGCGTTGTCCAGCAGATTAGAAAGAATTGTACACATATCATTTGGAGTGATATTGCATTCTGCCGGATATTCCACATTGATGTCCGCTTCCATTCCGCATTGCTTTATTTTTTCCAGTTTACTGTTAATAATCACATCCACCACGTCCACGCCTGTCCATGCAGTTTTCGACAGCTTTAAAATCGGTCTGCTTATTTCTTTGATATATTCCTTTGCCCTCGTCTCATTTTTTTCCTCCAGCAACTGATACAGCGTATTTAAATGATTATTCAGATCATGATATAGTTTTGCATTTTCCATATAAACATCATTTAACGCCTCATATTTATCCTCCAGCAACCGGCTCTGCATCTCCACAAAGCCCAGCGCCATCTTCTCCTTTTGTCTCTCTATCATAAAATATACCACAAGCACAATCAATGCCAGTATGCAGACAAACATAAACCATACCCACGGTACCGTAAAATTAAAGGTTTTCATTGTCTGTCCCACCAGAAATGCAAACCCACAGAATCCAGCTATTGATATCAGAAGCGCTGCGTTAGCGCCCCGGACACTGACAGATATCTTTTGCAGGAACTTTTTTAGCACTAAAAAAGCAATAATCCATAATGTCTTTATCAGAATAACCAGTCTGGCGCGCAACGGTCCCATATCGTACAACAAAGCCGTCAGAGTATCGGCTCCCTTATAGACGTTCGATGCTATAGTCAAAACAAGGAAATCAAAACCACTTATACACAATACATAAAAACTTACAACCGCCAATATGCTAATATACTTTCCTCTATATATCTGCGCACCAGATATGCTGGTAAAAAGTGCAAACATAAACATTGTAAAATATGAGAAAAGGGAAATCTGGTTGCAGAGTCTGGTTATAACAGCACCAATAAGAGCCCATATAATCATTTCTATCTGTTTTTTATACGGATTTCTCGCCGGGAAAAAAATCTCCAATACCTTATATGCAATAAAAACTTCTATAAAGGATGCCAGATATTCTACTACTTCCCATACTATCCTCATATCTGTTCTCCCCAGAACTTACTCAATGTCTGCTTGATTTGCTCTTCCTTTGCGTGACTGGCTGGCAGCCGGATTCCGTTTTCCATCTCTACAATGCCATCCTTCACCCTCAATATATACCTCAGATTGGCAATATTCCCCCGGTCTATATAAATAAAATCCTTACAGTTCAGCTCTCCCATCACCTGTGCCAGACTCTTTCTCACTCTCGTTTCCGTATTGTCTGTGAGTGAAATCACCGTATTTTTTCCCTCTCTCCAGATATATAAAATTCGCTGATACGGTATCTTCTCCACCCGGCTCGGCATCGTAATATGGTAATACCGGTCTGATCTTCCCTCTATCAGCTTTACCACATCCTCCAGCGCATGCCGCAGTCTTTCATCGATTGCATTCTTGGGAATATATCGAAATACAGCCAGCTCGTACGCATCTATCGCATATTTCAGATATGAGGTAACAAAAATAATAAAAACATCCGGCAAATGTGATTTAATGTAACGCGCCAGATCCATTCCATTTATGTAAGGCATATCAATGTCACTTAGAATAATGTCAAAGTATTTTCCTTCCTGGATATCGTACTGAAGCATTCTGCTCTGGGAATATGCAGCAATTTCCATACAGATATTATTTTTCTTAAAATATGCCGTTACTTTTTTTGTCAGCGACTCTGCCGCTTTTTCATTATCATCACAAATTGCAATATAAATCATATCCGCTTCTCCCTCATTTTCTGCTTCTTATTGTATCAGTATTTCCACTTTTTCTCAATCACGAAAGGTATAAAATGCCCCTTTCCGGATATCGTGAAAAAATATTTCCTTCTCGTTGATTACCAGTTCATATAAATCCCCGGTGGCAGCACACTCATAGCAAAATATCCCCATTTCTTTTTTCTCTGTTTTTCTGATAATGTCTTCCACAACCTCGCCGATCTTCATACCCTGCCCGGAAGATGCCGGCCATCTCCGGAGCATACTCCTTACCTGGCTTTTGTTCAGCTTCACTTTTTTCGAGACATAAAACTTCTGTGGGAACTGCATTTCCCGCGTCGTTCCCAGACTGTCCAGAATCCGATCAAATACCTCCGCTCCCTCTTCGTAGGCGAAGCCCATCTCCAGATATGCCTGCATATGCAGCATTGCCGTCTCCAAAAAACGAATATCCTTCAGTTTTTCATAATACCAGTAAAGCTGCTCTGCCGCATCAATCATCGTCTTCTTCACGGAAAGATTTTTGTACTGGACACTGCCTGCTGCCATCTTAATTGCTTCAATATAACTGTTCCGCTCTGTTCCCTGCATTACATCTGCCTCCAGACTTTTTTTGACTAATTATAGCAAAACAGCATACCCGGAAGGGGATTCTGTCCGCAAAACACTGCCGTTTTGCCCACAGAATTTCCTTCCGGGTAAAGTACACAAACTCATCCGTTTTATTTTCTTAATGCAGCTGGTACTTGGGGCTGATAGGAACCACAACAAGATGCACATCCAGCCCCCAGATTTGCACAGACTTCAATAATTTTCGCAATAATCTCCACGCCTTATTCCCCCTTTCCTACTGTTTTTTATATCAGCAAGCAGCATAAGCGCTGTTACCAATCCCATTGCAAAAGCGGCGTTTTCCATCCGCTCCAGGCTATAACGTGACAACACCCATATGTAAAATAAATCTACAATCACCATTGCCGAAGCCATTCTGGCGTTTACCTGCTTCCGGTGCTCCGATAACGGCTGGTTTACATGGCGCACCGGAGAACGCATAGAAATATACACAGTCATCAAAAGTAACGCAAATACAAGAACTCTCATCGGTATCAGCGGCTGTAAAATACTTTGCAGAAACATAGTGAAGCCATACAATAAGATAGTAATCACATAACATTTTCCATAGGTATCCGCATGATACCCGCCGGTGAAAAGCCGCAGCGGTGCAAAAACAGAAAGAAAAACCACTCCCATCATCACATCCCCGCACAGCGCAGAAAATACCAGAATTGTTATAAATATCAGACCTGTTGAAATGATCAGCTCGATTCCATAAACATAAATCTCCTGTTTCTCTTCTCCCCCGCCTGTATCTTTCAGCACTTCTGCTGCAAGCTTTACCGCTACTCTATTCAACATACTGCTCTCCCTCCCATCTATTGTATATTTTATCAGATATTCTTGAAGCAGCACGGGGTGTCCGCGAATTACCGGATATTTGTCCGTAAACTGTTACTGCTCACGCCAGCCTCAGACACCTGCTGTTTAGTTTTAGAAGATGATTTTTAAAAATAAAGATTGTCAACTACTGCATCATACAGTATTATTTATATAAAATGATTTGCAGACTTGAACTTTGAAAACGGACGGTGATGGAATGTCAGCAGAAGAAGTAATAAATACAGTGGCAGAAATCTGCCGAAAACATAATGCTCATGAAGTGATTCTTTTTGGTTCGCGGGCGAAAGGTACAGCAAGATACCAAAGCGATATTGATATTGCAGTTTCGGGAGCGGAACATTTTGACGAGCTTGCGGAAGAGGTGGAAGAGCTACCAACCCTATATACAATTGATCTGGTAAATCTCGACACATGCAAAAACAATTTGTTACTGGAGGATATCAAAATTTATGGAAGAAAAATTTAAAAGAAGGTATCTTTCTTATAAAAATTCATTACATGCACTTTCTGAAGCACGGGAAAGAGACATGACGGATTCTTTTGTGCTAAGCGGAACAAGTGCAAAGTTCTGTATTACCTTTGACCTTGCCTGGAAGGTCATGAAAGATATTTTAACAGGATATTATGCTATAACTGATTTCGTGGCAGGTTCACCCAGAGAAGTGCTGAAAAAAGCCTTTCAAGCCAGCTTAATCCATGACAATACGTGGATGGAGATGCTGCAGATGCGCAATCAGCTTTCCCATGACTACGATGGGGATATCATTAAAAGCTGCTGTAAACTTATCACAGAAAACTATCTGAATGAATTTTACGAATTTCAGGAAACGGTAGAAGCTCTCTTAAAAAATGAATCCGACTGATTCGGCCTGCCGGGGAGACTGACAATTCATCTACCCCCATTTTGATAACTCTTCTGTCAGTCCGAGGTCTGCTCCCAGTTCTCCGCAGATTCCCGGCTCCGGCCGTTTCACTATTGGAGAAATTCAGCCGATGTCATAATCATCGGATTTTTCACGCCGGATTCTAAAAAGTCTTTATCGCCGGTCAGTAAAACATCGGCCTTTGCTTCTATGGCTGCCCGAAGAATCGGGCGGTCATTTACATCACGGATTTGTGCCTCTGAAATATATTCCTCCGTCGGAATCGGAACCAGTTCCAAAGTCAAGAGCGCAACGGAAAGAAATTTGGTATCAATCAAAACCCTCATGCGTTCTCGTCCTCAGTTCTCAATTCTTTCACAAGCGCCATGACATCATCATCGGAGGTTAAGCCAGCGTGTTCCGCTTCTCCGGTCATCTCTTTTTGAAGAACCTGCATAGCGTAAACAGCAGAATTGACAATAAGGAAAAATGCTGGAAGCAGCTCAGATTGAAAGGTTTTCATGAATCTCCTATTCTATCTCCCGTATGCGTCTGCGCAGCTCCAGCACCATTGCCGGGGAGACTGACAATTCATCTACCCCCATTTTGATGAACTCTTCTGTCAGTTCGAGGTCCGCTCCCAGTTCTCCGCAGATTCCCGCCCATTTTTCGTGGCGGTGCGCGCTCTCAACGGTCATGCGGATCATCTGCAGGATTGCCGGGTGATGCGGATCATAAAAGTCATCAAGACGGGCGTTCTGCCGGTCAAGGGCGAGTGTGTACTGTGTGAGATCGTTCGTCCCGATGCTGAAAAAATCAGCCAGTTCTGCCAGCTCATCACTGATCATCACGGCGGCGGGGGTCTCGATCATGATTCCCTGCTCCGGTACCCTGTAGGGAATCCCCTCCGCTTCCAGTTCCTCCTGCACCTGCCGCACGATCACGGCAATCTGCTGCATTTCTTTTACTGAGATAATCATCGGATACATGATAGAAAGATTGCCGTACATAGCCGCGCGCAGCAGCGCCCGTAATTGCGTCTTAAAAATTTCCGGTTGTTTTAAGCAGATGCGGATCGCGCGGTAGCCGAGCGCCGGATTTTCTTCTTCGCCTATCCCCAGATATTCCGCTTTTTTGTCCGCGCCGATGTCCAGTGTGCGGATGATAACCTTTTTTTCGCCCATCATGCGCAGCACCTGCATGTACGCCTGGAACTGTTCTTCCTCACCTGGAAGATTACTGCGCCCGATGTACAGAAATTCACTGCGGAACAGACCGATTCCTCCGGCGTCATTTTCCAGCACATAGCCGACGTCCCCCACCCCGCCGATGTTTGCATAAACATTCACTGTCCTGCCGCTGCGCGTCCGGTTTTCTTTTCCCTTCAGCTCCTTAAGAAGGGCCGTGCGCTCCCTCTCCTGTGCCATCCGGCTCTCTGCTTCCTGCAGAACTGCCTGCGACGGCTCAAAAATCACTTCACCGCGCATCCCGTCCACCACTACGGTCATGCCATTTTCTATTTCCTCCAGATCGAGCGGGACACCCACCAGAGCCGGAATATTCATCATCCGCGCCAGGATCGCCGTATGGGAGTTGGCGGAGCCGTGTACCGTAACAAACGCTAAAATCCGGCTCTTGTCCATCTGCACTGTTTCGCTCGGCGAAAGATCATCCGCAATGATCACAGACGGCTGTGCGGCAGAGGGGCCGCTCTCTCCCAGTCCGCTCAGATTGCGGATCAGGCGGTTAGTGATGTCGCGCATGTCTGCGGCGCGCGCCTTCATATAATCGCTGTCCATCGCCGCAAACATCTCCGCGAAATGATCTCCCGCCGCTGCCGCCGCATATTCTGCATTTACCATTTCTGTGCGGATCATATGATACATTGCTTCCAGAAAATCCTCATCCTCAAGAATCATCTGATGCGCTTCAAAAATCATGGCATTCGCCTCACCGACCTCTGCCACAGCTTTCTCATGCAGCGTCTGAAGCTGCTGCTTTGATGCGGTGACCGCCTCCCGGATACGTGCAATCTCTGCCTCCGCATCCTCTGTTTTTCTGCGCTGTACCTGCTGGTCGCACTTTTTTATTACTGCGGCCGGCCCTACCGCAATGCCCTTATATACTGATTTCCCGGAAAGTTTCCACATCACACAAAGCCTCCGTTTCTGCCCGTCCAATGTCCATGACCCGCCGCATGCAAACATGCGCTCCTCATGACCGCTGTCCGGGACTTTCACTGTAATATCATGCCCGGTTTTCCGGCACCTATACGCAAGCATTGTCTGATAAACAGATCTGATCCGGTATCCTCAAAAAGCATATGTGAAATGCCTGCGCAAAAACCAATTTTATCCGAGCTGTCTTCCGACATTTAACGCGTCTTCTATGTGATATGGTTCTGTTTCGTGCGAGCCGGGCGCTCCCATCGTTACCAGAATGTATTCCCTTCCTCCGGCACTCAGAAGACTTGCCAGGCAAAGCCCCGCCTCCTGTGTGTAACCTGTTTTTCCGCCAAGGATGACACCGTCCGTATTGCTGCCTTCCTGTGAAAACAGTGTGCTCCAGAAGGTGAAGCCTTCCGGGTGCTGCTCCGTCGGCTGCACATAGTAATATTCACTGGTAAAAATTTCCCGGAAGGTCACATTTTGCAAAGCCTCCCGCAAAAGCACCGCGATATCCGCCGGAGACGAATAATGCGCTGTATCCTGCAGCCCTGTACAATTTGTAAAATGTGTATTGTCCATACCCAGCTCCGATGCCCTCTGATTCATCAGCTCCACATAAGCATCCTCCGATCCTGCAATGTACCTGGCAGCCGTCAGGCAGCATTCCGCCCCGGACGGAAGCAGAATGCCATATAAAAGTTCCCGCAGCGTTGTCTCTTCCCCTGGCAGAAAACCCGCCATAGAGGCGCCCTCCGCGTATAGCTGATCGTAAATATCCGATGGCATCCACACTGATTCATCCAGATTCCCCGCATATTCAATTACCAGAAGAGCCGTCATAATCTTAGTAAGGGATGCCGGGTAACTTTGCAGGCGGCTGTTCTTCTCCGCCAAAACTTCACCTGTATCCGCATCAAGTAAAATTGCACAGGGACTGTACAAACCGCCAAGATCCGCACCGGCAGCCCCATTTTCGCCATCCACGATCCCATTTCCGCCGTCTGCAGCCCCATTTTCGCCATCCGCAGTCCTATTCCCACCATCCACAGTTCTATTATCTGCTATCTTTTCCGACAGATTCTGTGCACTTTGCTGCAGCCATGGAATCGCAGCCCGAACTGCCGCCAGACAGACAAAAACCGCTCCGATTATGCCAACCGCAGACAGAAGCATTTTCTGCATGCGCACACGCCGCCTTCTCCGGCACTGCTGTACATTCTGCCTCTTCGCCCCATACGGAACTCTCTGCCGCGCGGTTTCCTGCCGTCCCGCTCCATATGATACTCTATGCCGCGTAGTTTCCTGCCGTCCCGCCGGACGTCGTCTGTCTTTATTCCTGTATTCCATTGCACATCCCCCTTGAAGAACTCACTTACAGAACACTTCCCCCCCCCAAAAAATACCAATTACCTGCACGACCCGCCACCGGCAGCTCCCTTCGGATGCATGGCGGCAAAAAGCTTCTGCTGGTATGTATCTTACCAGACAGAAGCCCTCCATCCTTTAATTTGCAGTTGTTTATTTCCTAAGAAATGATTAAGATTGCGGCAGCGTAACCGTGAAGGTCGTCAGCTCATTTTTACTCTCTGCCGTGACAGAGCCGCCATGCAGTTCGATAATATCCCTGGCGATGGCAAGTCCCAGCCCGGCGCCGCCTGTATTTGTGGCACGGGCACTATCCAGGCGGAAAAACTTTTCAAAAATCTTCTCCAGCTTCTGCTGCGGGATCGTCCTGCCATGATTGCAAAAGCAGATCACGACCTCCTGTTCCTGCTCCTGTGCTGAAATTTCAATTTCCGTATCCGGATAACTGTATGCCACTGCGTTTTTCAGTATATTATTAAATACACGTGCCAGCTTCAGCGGGTCCGCGTAGATGGTCAGCCCTTCCTCCGCCCGTACCTGCGCCGTGTTCCCATGCTCATGCAGAATAGGATAAAACTCATCTGCCATCTGAATCAGCATATAGGAAAGATCGATACGCTCCTTCTCCAGTACGATCTGCTGAAGATTATAGCGCGTGATCTCAAAGAACTCATTGATCAGCTGCTCCAGGCGGAGCGCCTTTTCCAGAGAAATATGCACATACTTTGCCTTCTGCGCCGGCGGCATATCCGTTGCTTCCTCCAAAAGGCTCAGATACCCGATCACAGAGGTAAGCGGTGTCTTTAAATCATGCGCCAGATAAACAATCAGGTCATTTTTCCGGCTGACTTCTTCCTTTAAAATCTGCTCGCGTCGCTGCATGTCGGCTTTGATCCCCGTCATCTGAATGGCGACTTCCTCATATCCGGGCGGAAATATTTCCCCGGCATCTCTGTCCTTTGCCATATAGCGGCGGATCATGGTGCCCGTTTCCGAGATAGATTCCCGTACTTTCTTTCTGGCATGGTAGCGCGCAGTCAGATACGCCGCTGCAATACAGATCAGTACGCCCAGAATCATCGTCTGCAAAATCAGCAGCTTAAGTGCTCCCCAGACAGGCTCATAAACATAAGAGCCATCCTCCAGCAAATGTAATCTCGTATAATTCGCCGTAAACCAGTCTATGAACATCCCGTTCCAGAAATAATCCACCGTGTTGTAAACCCACAGGCATCCGATAATTCCTGCCGCTGTCACCAATATGATCTTCAGCGCACGTATGCATTTATCCTTCAATTTTATAACCGCACCCCCAGACTGTTTTTATGTACTTCGGATTTTCAAAAGAATCTCCCATTTTTTCCCGCAGATGACGGATATGGACGGTGATTGTATTATTGCTCTTTGTGAAGTATTCCTCTTTCCAGATCTGATGGAACAGCTCTTCGGAGCTAACCACTCTGCCCCGGTTCTGACAAAGAATGTGCAAAATGGAAAATTCCGTTGGTGTCAGCACCAATGGCTTTTCATTTAATGTGCATTCATGCGTCGTCACATTCAGCACAAGTCCGCCATACACAAACACATCGGCTTCCAGCTGTGCGCCCGCATTGTAGCGCTTATAACGGCGGAGCTGCGCCTTCACGCGCGCGACTAACTCCAGCGGCAGAAACGGTTTCGTGATATAATCATCCGCGCCAAGTGTCAGACCGGTGATCTTGTCGATTTCCTCGCCCTTCGCCGTCAGCATGATTACCGGGTAATTGTATTTTTCACGAATTTTCCGGCAGATCTGAAATCCATCCATATCGGGAAGCATTACATCAAGGATCGCCAGATCCAGCCTCTCATTTTCAATACACTGCAGTGCCTCCGCCGCACAATAGTATTTGTACACCCGGAAATTTTCATTCTTCAGATATAATTCTACTAGGTCCGCAATTTCCTTCTCATCATCCACAATCAAAATATTCTCACTCATGGCTGTCCTCTCTGTTTTCCTTATCATTCTCTCCCGCATTATAATCTGACAGACTCTAAATAAGGCGGCATTGGAATATCTGTAACAGTTCAGCCAGGCTGAACTGTTACGAATATCTCTCAGTATAACACCGCCGGAAAAATGTTTCTACCACTTTTGTATAATGCGAAACAGGCGCAGAGCCTGTAAATGGTTCTGCGCCTGCAGTCCGGGGCAGCAGCTTATCTGCCGTCTCAGCCCTCGATTGTAATATATTTCTTTTCTTCCACCGCCGGTTTTGCTTCCTGCTTCGGAACAAACAGCTTCAGGGTACCGTCCTCGAATTTCGCCTTGATTTCCTCCTGCTTAACTTCTTCGCCTACATAAAAGCTTCTGCTGCAGGTACCGAAATGACGCTCTCTGCGGATGTATCTGCCGTTTCCGTCCTTTTCATCATTGCTGGTATTACTGGTTGCCTGAATAGTAAGATAACCATCTTTCAGCTCTGCCTTTACATCCTCTTTTTTCACACCCGGAATGTTCATCGTAATTTCGTAGCCGTGATCGGTCTCTTTAATATCAGTCTGCATCATGCTGGATTTTACAACCTCATGCGGTCTCACTGCTTCAAACGGATATCCAAAAAAGTCATCAAACATATCTCTTCCAAAAATACTAGGCATCATCATAAGTCATCTCTCCTTTTCACAAAATATATTATGTCCAATTTTCTATTCTTTAGAGCATCCGGAAAAATTATTCTATTTATTATATCTTTTCCATTTGTTCTAGATGTAATATAACATATTTATTAGCACTCGTCAATAGTGAGTGCTAA
>DNJW01000404.1 GCA_003488965.1 Lachnospiraceae bacterium
TAAGTACCGACGGTAATCAAGGGTCTGCTTATGGAATATACAAGTTACACAATTCGTAACCTAAAAATGACAGTTTCGCAATTGCTTAACTGACGCTTATCAGGCAATTGCAAAACCAATAAACTTGCTGAATATTCTGACAATATATTTCCTGAAACTCCTTTTTGTGCTATGGAACTGTGACCATAAAACATGAAGACCTATGTCTGAACGTTTTTGTCCTACTGGGCGCAGTGGAATGCTTAGCACACTTGGAGTTTCAGGAAATATATTATCAGAATATTCTCGCAATTTAGAGTTTCCATAAAAATATTTTATTCTCAGGCAGTTCCTTTTTCAGATTATCTGTCAAAAACCCTTCCATTTGCTCTGTCAGTTCTTTGGAATAATGATAGACGCCGCCATCGTTTTGGTAGGGAAACTGTACCACCGCAGAGCCGGGCTGATTTTTCCTCATTTTTTTTAAATAATCCTGAGACACGCGGAAGGTTCCCACACTTACGTCTTCAATTTTGTTCATATTGATTTCAGCAAATATTTGTTTGAGCATTTCGCTATACTGCAGTTCCCAGCCCTTGCAGTAGAGCATAGGGTCAAAGCAAAGACGCACGGAAAATCCTCTTTGTATGGCTTCCTTGGCGCTGGCAAGCCGTTGTTTAAGCGACGGGGTTTTGTGTTCATAGGCATCAATGACCGCTTGGGGAGACAAAGTGATTGCGTAAATGATTCCGGGAACCGGAGAGTGGGTTTGCCAGAAGCGGGCATCGGCGGATTTGGTGCGGATTTCAATTTTTAGCTGTTTACGCAGATTTATTTGTGTTTCCGCAAAGGAAATCCATTCCTTCGTATAGCCGGCAACTGGTTCCATAGCCAGCATATCCGTATCATAGGAGATACAAAGATACATGGCATGCTTTTTCAGAAGGTTTCTGACCTCGTCGAAAATATCCTCCAGATTGACAAATATAACCATGTTGCCGGAAGGATACATGCCCTTTAAATAGCAGTATTCACAGTCATAAACACAATTCATGATACAGGAGGCATAGTAAAAACTTTCATTTCCGAAGTTCTGGCAGACCGGTGCGCCTTTGTATATCAGATTTCCCTGCTTTGTTCCCAGAATAAGGTTTTGCGTTTTCTGCTGCAATATAAAATTCTGTCTCTTCCGGCAAAACACATCCTTATAGTGGTCTATAAAAATGATATTTGCCTGAGGGAACTTTTGAAGAATCCGTTTTGTTCTAGGATGGTCCTTTGCTGCTTTTTCTACATAAATATGTGAAAAAAATGGGTTATAATAATTGTTCTTTAAGTTCTTCAAAACATTTTTTCCCTTCCCTCTTATCTTTGCACGGAAGTTTTCCGTTCTGGTACATTGTTTCTATGGCAGAAGCATAGTCCGCACCTGATAGAATGCAATAGCGGATATACTGGCGGACGGATTCTGACATTGTTTTGGAACAATGCATATCACAGCATAGCTTTTCTAGTTCTGGCTGTGTTATACTTTGAAAAATGTCATCCCGGTCTTCATTTCGGACAATCATCTGCAGGACCGATATATAGTCTGCTATGTTTGTCTTGTTTTTTTCAACCAGATATTCTATTTGTGCGGAAGTCACCTCCCCGGTGTTCCCGTTGTCGGATACTATTTTCAAAAAACTCATTTGATGGGGGCCGAGATAGTAGGAGCCTGCCTGATAGATAGCTGCCGCTTCCATATCATAAAGATAACAGGCAGTATCTTCTGTTTCCATCTGTTCTGCATTTTTATATGGTTTTGCCCCTGTAACGATTGGCGCTTCCGTAAACGGGTGGCGGTATAGAATATCGGGATAGAAGGTCTTGCCGGTAATCTGTTCCTTGATTTTGCTGCATAAGAAAATCTTTCCCTGTTGGCAGTCATGTTCTGCTTTGCCGTTATTGTCGTCCGGTGCAAAAAAAGTTTGTATAGTGTGCTGTTTATTGGTCTGTATCTGTGCACAGACACCCACATTCAGAAGAAAATCTCCGCATCCTGCAGCATATTCCGTGCAGATACTGCTGACCGCCGCCGCTGCGGGGACGGAACCGGTGCCGGTTATGATAAGACATAAATTGGCTTCTTTGTTCAAGAACACCTGAAAATGAGTTTGGGAAATCTCTTTTTTTAGATGGAAGTAAGTAATCAGTGTATGTGCTTCCGCATACATTGCCGTTACTATATAAATCATGTCTTTGCGTTCCCTCCCGCTTCATTTTAAGCCTGATATTGATGACATATATGGGCTGTAATTATCGTATAGCTATATGCATTTACTGTTAGTCTGCAATTGCCTGTAGTAATATACCAGTTTTTTCCGGTTCTTTTAATAATTGCATTTGGATTTAGAATCTGTGATTTGCACCATTGGACAACATCCTCTGTTTCAAGGGACAAATTCTTTTTGATACGTTCCATGCCCATTTCTGTAGTATGGAGCCTGTCTATATTTTCAATTAAGCTGTTCATTGGATACCCGGCCTCCTTCCGTTTTTTATAGTATCATATTAATGGAGATGGAGCAAACTCTTGCGAGTAATTTTTAAACGGTTTTGTTTTTGGTGTTTCCTTGAGGGGGGATTTGGATTATAATAGCATCATTGAAAGAAAGGAGTATAACCGTTAATATGAAAAAATTGGCAGTAGTGTTTCCGGGAATAGGGTATCATGGGGATAAACCTCTTTTGTATTATAGTAAAAAGATTGCGGCCGGTTATGGATTTGAGGTAATTGAAGTGCCATATGGGAATTTTCCGAAAGATGTGAAGGGCTCGGCAGAGAAAATGGAGCAGGCTTTTAAAATTGCATTGGAACAGAGCGGGGAGATATTGAAGGATGTTGCTTTTGAACAATATGACAGGCTGCTTTTTTTGTCCAAAAGCATTGGGACTGCAGTGGCGGCTGCATTTGGGGAAGGAAGGGGGCTGCGGAGTGCAAATATATACTATACGCCGGTGGAAGCTTCCTTAAGGATAATGTCACAGCCGGGCATTGTGTTCCACGGAACAAATGATTCCTGGGCAGAAACAGAGCCGCTGTTAAGGATGTGCAGGGAAAAGAATTATGAAGTGCATCTGATTGAAAACGGCAATCATTCCCTGGAAACGGGGAATGTGCTGCATGACCTTGAAAATATGGGTTCTATTATGGCGGCAACGGACAAATATATCAGGTCAATCGGAATGCGGAATGGAGATGAATATGAATCATAAAGGAACTGTAAAAATGGAAACAGAGCGCCTGATACTTAGGACGTTTCAGGCAGAAGATGCGGAGCCGATGTTCCGCAATTGGGCATCAGACCCGGAGGTAACGAAGTTTCTGACCTGGTCTGCATATGAAACTGTGGATACAGCAAAGCGGACGGTGGAAAGCTGGATGGACGGATACAGCGATTTGAAGAGTTATCAGTGGGCCATTGGGTTAAAGGAAACCGGTGAACCGGTAGGCAGTATTAGTGCGGTAAAAATAGATGATAGGACAGAATCCGTCTCTATCGGCTATTGCATCGGCCGTAACTGGTGGGGACAAGGAATAACAGCAGAGGCACTCAAAAGAGTAATTGTGTTCTTTTTTGAGGAGGTAGGGGTAAATTGCATCAATGCATGCCATGACCCCCGTAACCCTAATTCCGGCAAAGTTATGAAAAAATGCGGAATGAGCTACGAAGGTACGTGGAGGGCTGGGGGCGTAAATAATCAAGGGATATGCGATGAATCCTGGTATTCGATTCTGAGAAAAGAGTATGGAAGGAAAAAGCATCCTGAAAGGATATGGGATGAACTGTATCGGAAAGCCTTGGAAGTGCAGAATGGAAGAAAGATTTCAGAATATGTGGAAGCCGGCGGTGTGGCGGCGGCAATTCTTACTCCGGCAGGGAATATATATACGGGAGTATGCGTGGATACTTGTTCTACGCTGGGCATATGCGCTGAAAGGAATGCGGTTTTTAATATGCTGACAAACGGAGAGCAGGAAATAGCGAAGGTTCTTGCTCTTATGTCCAGCGGACGTACTGGGGCGCCATGTGGGGCATGCCGGGAGCTGATGGTGCAGCTGATGCCGGATACCTATAAAAATATTGAAATTATGTTGGATTATGAACAGAAAAAAGTGGTAACCCTTGGGAATTTGACCCCTGAATGGTGGATTTAAGCAAATATTAGCTAAGATTATTCTTTATATTTGTTGATTTTCCATATTTGTTTTATAAAGATGTTGTATAATTCAGGAAAAAGAACTATAATA
>DNJW01000315.1:0-1420 GCA_003488965.1 Lachnospiraceae bacterium
AGGTACCCACTATCTACCGTTTACCCTTCTGACGAAGGACTTTCCTATAAGGTGAAAAATAAGTAAGCCGCCCTGCTCTCTGGTAAAGAATAGGCGGCTTACCAATCCATATATGTATCATAACTTTGTCAGGTACTGCTTTTCTATTGCAATCTGCAAATCATGATATATTCTTCCTCGTTTTCATTAACAACCTCAAATCCTACTTTTTGATACATACCGACTGCATAGTTTGCTTTCTGCACAGATAGCGATGTCTTTTTATATCCTTTCCCTTTTAAAAATTGCAGCATAGCTTTCATGAGTGCCGTACCAATCCCTAAATGCCTATATTCCTTATAAAGCGATATGGCAAACGAGGGCGTTTTATCATCAATATGCCCGTAATCGTTCATAATACGCACCCATACTGCACCCACAATCTTTCCTTTTGTTTCGGCAACAAAACACCAATCATCTGCCTTCCCAAAATCGGCGGTATATACTTGCAGTTCAGGCTGTTTGACAATAGATTTCGGCGGTTTTTCCATTCCCTCTGGGATAAAAACCGCTTCATACAGAAAATCCGATAATATTGGATATTCGCTTTCTCTCATTTTCCGAATTTGATAGTCCATGTACATACCCTCACAAAACTCTTATTTCTTTTTTAGCAATGAGTACATTTTCATGTCGATTACCTTTCCATTCTTTACAGCATTGCTTCTCAAAGTACCCTCATATTGAAACCCTGCTTTTTCAAGCACTCTGCAAGATGCCTCATTGTATGCAAACGGTTCTGCGTAAATACGGATAATATCGCTCTTATCAAAAACATATTTACAAGTTTGCCTTACAGCCTCAGTTGCAATTCCTTTCCCCCAATATTCTTCTGCAATGTAATACCCCAGCTCGGCAGTCTGCCTATGTATGTTTTCTTGCCGGAAAACTCCGATACTGCCAATTACTTTGCCGTCTGCCGTAACAGCAAAAGCAAAAGTTTTATTTTTATCTGCTGAAAGCATGGAAGAGATATATTCTATTCCGTCCTGCTCGGTATAAGGATACGGCAATCCATCCCGGAGATTATCTTGTATTTTGGGATTTGAGAGAGCCAGCGCTAAATTTCCCGCATCCTTTAGCTCCCATTTTCTTATTTTACATTTCATTTTTTTCTCCATTTCTACGCGGCATCCGCAAACTTGGGATTGAAAATTTCCAATTTTCAATCTTCAATACCTCTCTAATAATCTTATTCCGTTTCCAGAAAGGGACGGCTTACACCCTCCTTTGTCTGTCTCCCTTAATCCTTTTCTCTATCTCCCAAAACTTGGTGGATGCAAGCAAGTCGCTGCATAAATAGTCCACATATTCCTTTACTAGTATGACTCAACTTAATTACCTTAATGTTTCACGCAGCAGATGGAAATTTAAACAAGTG
>DNJW01000315.1:1720-2738 GCA_003488965.1 Lachnospiraceae bacterium
AGCAGATGGAAATTTAAACAAGTGTAAGGACCGGATTATTATCGCGGGTTATACTAGTTATTCCACGGTAAAATGGTTCCCATTACTTTTCTTGGCTGAGCTTTTATTTGAACATCGAATTTAAGAGAGGTTCTAGTTATTTTTGTATCTGCATTATGCAATCTCATTGAGATAATCCACTGATCAAAGTAGATTTCTATTGTCGTCTTGCTCTTTGGCTTTATACGAACTTCAACTATTTCCTCTGGCATTGTAATTGTCTGCACAGCTTGCATATTTCTACTTCCATTAAAAGGACGCATTAAAGAGCCATGCATATTATACGGATATACCTTAGTGGATTTTGATCCGTCTTCTTTTATAAACTTATAGAAATCTTGTGTACCAAACATATACTCAAAGAATGCTTTCGTAAACAGTTTTGCACTTTCCTGTTTTTCAAAGCTGTCATTTTCACTAGCAATTCCCAAACGTTTAATTTCTGTCACAAAAAGTTTAATTATTGGATAATAAATTGTATCCATCTTATCATCTACGGCTGACCACTTTTTATATATCTCAGCATATTCATCTATTTTATTGAATATATTTTTCATCCCGTCAATAAATGCATCACTACAAGTAAAGCGACCGTCTGTCCACGCTTTTGCAAAGTCTGGATCTTCCGTAATTCTTGGATGCTTTACTGCTTCATGATTATTTTTACAACTTATCCCTATATCAGCAATTAAATTTTTATGGTTCTTATCTACAAAGATTTCAAAATCAATATCTCTTACATCACCTTTAGTACCTGCACTATCTGGCATTGCACGCAATACACCATAAACTTTTTCATCTATAGTTAATATTGGTTCGACCATTCTCAGATATATTGCTGCAACTCGTGCTGCCCGGTTGTAATCGTTTTCCATGGTTTCAATATGTATTAATTCCATTTCAACATCATCATCCAAATCTTCATCTGAACCTTGCAAAACTTGATATGCATTTTCAATATTTTTATAATTTTTATCTC
>DNJW01000315.1:2933-23353 GCA_003488965.1 Lachnospiraceae bacterium
TATTTTTATAATTTTTATCTCTGATTATTTCTATATCCTTTGAATCCCATCCGTTTTCTGTCAATTCTCGATATATCTCAATTAGTGTAGCATATTCAAATGCCTTGCCGCTTAAAACTGTATTTGTTATTCTTTTATCCGCAGTCGGACCGTATATTTCCGCTTGCGGATTTTCCATATTTAAGAAAGGCATCAGATTGTCCGCAGTCAATATTTTATTAACTTCTACCGCAATTGCCTCAGCTAATTTTACTGGAACTGCATTTCCAATCTGTCTATATTTGCTGTCTAAATCACCACAAAATTGCATTCCTGCTGGAAATGTCTGTATTGCTGCAGCTTCTTTGTAACTTAACCTTCTATAATTACCAACAAATCTAAACTTATCTACATCTTCAAACTCCATTCCATCAGAATCGGGACTTAATGGAACTTGTTTTGCCATTGCCGGAATTGTAAACGAAACATCTTCATAATCCCTTTGTCTGTTTCTTGACATATATCTAGAAGAAAATGCAGACTGACACACATCATTCATATCTACTGGTCCTAAATCTTTCAATACTTCTCCTAAGGTAACTGTTTTAGGATCTCCAGAAGGAAATATGTATGCGCCTCCATTACTGATTTCATTCTTAATACCAATAAAAATAACTCTCATTCTATCTTGTGGGACACCATAATTTTTTGCATTTACAGTGGGGGCTGACATCGTATATCCCAATTCAGAAAAATCTTCAATAATCTTATCAAAAACAGCCCCATCTCCTAATGTTTTAATTCCTATCACATTCTCTGCAACAATTACTTTAGGTTTTTTTATTTTAACCATTTCCACAAAATGTCTATATAGTACATTTCTCGTATCATCAACTTGTCTAGGTCCTGCAAGTGAAAAACCCTGGCATGGAAATCCCCCCAAAATCACATCAACCTTTATTCCTGATAATACTGTATTTAAATCTATCTTCGAAATATCCCCACACTTGATAATAGTACATTCCTCATCAGGTTTTCTAGTCCCATCCTCATAATAATTTGCCCACCTCTCATATGTATCGCAGGCATCTTGCGAAAAATCATTAGCCCAAAGTATTTGAAATCCCTTGTTACAGAATCCCATATCCAGCCCACCGGCTCCTGAAAACATTGATATTACTTTAAAACTCATTTTGATAACCTCCATTTTCCTATGATTCCTTTGAATCATTCGAATGTATATTATTCTACACTAGCATTTGTACCTAAATTAACACTGATTGCTTCATTCACATATTTTTGTTGAAACAATGTCTTTAATAAGTATATATCACCATAATTTAACTGCGGGAAAAAGAACACCTTACTATCTCCCACCTCCACTATTGGTGAATAATGTTTACGCAAGATAGTTAAATTTGACAACACATTCATAAGTACATTTTTGTCTTCCTCTTTAACATTAAATACAACTAGTTTACTCTTATTAATAAGTTCAATATATTTCCCTATGTCTTCAATATCTAAAACACATTCGGCAGCGTGCTTCTTTTTGTCAAAAAAACAAACCTTAAATAGTAAATTTGATTCTAAGGCATTATATCCCTGTATACTTTTCATCATAAACATTACCTCCTTTATTCGTATTATAGAACATACGTTTTGTTTTTGCAATAGTAATACAAAAAAAGACTTATAGCTCTTAAAATATGTATAATCATTATATTGCACATTCTATAACTATAATTGCAACTAAGTATGGATTGCCTTAATCCTTTTGTCATCTGGTAATCTACTTTATACAAAAATTATTGTCATTTGATTGCCACTCAACCAAAAGTGAGCCAATAAACGCCGTAGATTCAGCATTTCTTGGCTCATGCACTTTACTCCCACTCAATCGTAGCCGTAGGCTTCGGACTCAAGTCATAGCATACCCTATTCACATTAGGCACTTCTTTCATAATCCTGTCGGTAATCTTCATAAGCACCGGCCAGTCCACCTGTTCCACTGTAGCGCTCATCGCATCCACCGTGTTCACCGCCCGTATAATTACCGGATATTCAAAGCACCTGGCGTGATTCCGCACTCCCACTGACTTAAAATCAGGCACTGCGGTAAAATACTGCCATACCTTCTTATCCAGCCCCGCAATCGCAAATTCCTCTCTCAAAATAGCATCCGACTCCCTCACCGCTTCCAGACGCTCCTTTGTAATAGCTCCCAGACATCTTACGCCCAGTCCCGGTCCAGGGAAGGGCTGGCGGTATACCATTTCCCTGGGAAGTCCCAGTTCCAGTCCGCAGGAACGCACCTCGTCCTTAAACAGATAATACAGTGGTTCCACCAAAGAAAATTTCAAATCTTCCGGCAGTCCTCCCACATTGTGATGGGATTTTACCATCTTCGCTGTTTTCGTTCCCGACTCAATAATATCCGGATAAATCGTTCCCTGTGCCAGAAAATCAATTCCTTCCAGCTTGCGTGCTTCTTCCTCAAATACACGGATAAACTCTGCTCCGATAATCTTCCTCTTCTGCTCCGGGTCCGCTACTCCCGCCAGTTTTCCTAAGAACCGTTCTTCCGCATCTACATAAATCAGATTCGCATCCATCTGGTTTTTAAACACCTCTATTACGCTTTCCGACTCTCCCTTGCGCATCAGTCCGTGATTTACATGGACACAGACCAGCTGTTTTCCAATGGCTTTTATCAGCAAAGCTGCTACTACCGAACTGTCCACGCCTCCCGATAATGCCAAAAGAACCTTCTTGTCTCCCACCTGTCTGCGCACCAGTTCTATCTGATCTTCAATAAAATTCTTCATATTCCAGTTTGCTTCCGCTTTGCATGTATCGAACACAAATTCCTTAAGCTTGTCCTCTCCCGGCATTGCATCCAGTTTCTGGGAACACTTCGACGTAGGATGGTCAATGGACATCATAGGATATCCCATATCATACAATTCCGGCCGCACTTCTACGGGTGTTCCGTCCACAATCCGGTTTTCTCCCCCAAACAGAATAATCCCTTTCAAATTTCCTGACTTCTTCAGACTTTCCGCCGTAACATCATGAGGATAAATCTCGCTGTAAACCCCTAATGCACGGATTGCTCTTGCCAGTTCCGTATTTTTTGTGCTTCCCATATCCAAAACTGCTATCATATCCTGTTTCATTCCATTCCTCCTATTTTCCTATGTCATTTCTGCTTCCGGTATTTCTATTTCCTGCCGGAAACTGCGTATTACGGATATTATAGCATCCTCCCCCTATACCTGACAATCCGCAATCCGTCAATTTTTCTGCCACCCATGACAGTCCAACATTGCATGTCCCTTATTTCCGGCCCGGACGGCAACGGTATCTGCCCTCTTTTGTTTAGAAACATCCCATCCAAAATTTTGCACAAAAAAACGGACTGACTGACAAGGGCGGATACCGAAGCGGGCAGGAGGGACATGCAATACTGGACGTTACTGCCACTCTATTATCCCTGTGCCAATCCGTTCCCCAAACCGCACATCATGCTCCACAACCAGCATGGTCGGCCTGCAGTCCAGCAGCAGCTTCTCTATCTGCATCCGCGAAAATACATCAATATAATTCAAAGGTTCATCCCAGACATATAAATGCGCCGGCGTCAACAGACTTGCCGCAATCAGCACCTTTTTCTTCTGGCCCTCCGAAAAATCCTCCATATTTTTCCCGAACTGCACTCTTTCCAAATCCAGCTGCCGCAGGATTGCACAAAACAAACTTTCATCCAACTGCCGTTTTCTGCAGAAATCTTTTATCTTTCCATATAAAAAGGACGTATCCTGACTGATATAAGAAATTACCAGCCCAGAGACTGTCTGGAGGCTTCCCGTTTCTATCACTTCCGTCTTCTCTTCCTCGTTTTCTCCCTTCCATCCTGCTCTTTTTAAAACAGCCTTTATAAGGCTGGACTTTCCGCATCCGTTTGTTCCCTTTACCAATATCCGGTCTCCCTGATTCACCTCAAAGCTTAAGTTCTTAAACAGAAATTTATCCCCTTCCTTGTATTTTATCCCATAGCCATTGGCGGTAATCAGTCTCTTTTTAAAATGTTCCATGGGCATCATCTTTAACTCCGCCGGACACTCAATATCCTGAAGCAGTCCCTCCTTTTCCTCAATCTCCCTATCAATACGGTTTTTCATCTGCGTCACCCGGCTTTGCATCTTTTTCGTTTTGGCACCGATATAAGGTCTTGCGCCATTGCCCCAGTCATGATCCTTTACCGGATCATGGCCTATCTTCATGCTCTCATTTTTTTCCGCCCAGCGGTTTGCCCGTTCCGATGCCGTTTTCAATTTGGAAATTTCCCTCTTGTGCTTTTCGTTTTCCATTTTTGCAAAAGCATCTTTCCGGCTCTTATTTTCCCACCAGCTGGAAAAATTGCCCGCCTGAACCTCAATCGTCTGCCGGTTCAGTGCCAGAATATGGTCCACGCATGCGTCCAGGAAATCCCGGTCATGGGATACCAGAATAAACCCTTTTTTGCCTGCCAGATATTCCTTGACTATTTCTCTGGATTCCCGGTCCAGATGATTGGTAGGCTCGTCAATGAGCAGGAAATCATTTTCGCCGGAAAACAGCACTGCCAGCATCACCTTGACCCGCTCTCCAAAACTTAATGTTCCGAACGACCGGTACAGTACCTCTGCATCCAATCCCAACTGGCTCAATTCACAAATAATTCTCCACTGCTCCGTCCCCTCTTTCCATTCCTCTACAAATTCTGTTGCAGAACGGGTCAAATACTCACTTTTTACCGGATAAGGGAAATAATCGAATACCATGTTTGTACTGATAGAACCTCTGTACTCGTATTTGCCCATCAGCAGATTCAAAAAAGTTGTTTTTCCCTTCCCGTTCCTTCCAATAAATCCAAGTTTCCAATCCGTATCAATGGAAAACGATACTTCTTCAAAAATGTTGTCAAAACTCCCGTCATAATAAAAAGTGAGGTTATTTACGTTTATCTGTGCCACTTTCATTCCTCCTTACAGCGTTGCCTAAGGAATCTATGCCCGTAAAATAACCTCAAATTATATATTTTTTATAGAAGATGAATTTTTCTACACACAAAAAGAGAGGATATAAGAGCATAATCCACCTTTGGCAACATAAAAAAAGTTTGCCCAGCAGCAGACTCAAAAAAATACAAAGCATTTTTTCCTGGCAGTTTGCAACGCTGCGGCAATTTCCTATTATATGTTCTCAAAAGTTAGATTATCTCCGCATCTTTTCACCTCTCTCATTTTTTCTGCATCTATTATATGGCAGTGCCAGCACTTTTGTCAATTAAAAAAGTTGGTCCGGCAGCGTTACTGTTCATCTGCAAACAGTCTGTCCAGCTCTTCTAACAATCTCTTTCCCTCAGCCGGTTCGACCATATTCACAAAATATGCCTTTCCATACAGATAGCCCATAAAATTGGATTTCCCCTTATTTCCTGTTCTTTCCAGATGGTCCTGGATTCCATATTTATTGCAGTAATAGATTTCCTGCCGCAGTTTTCTTTTATATGAATTCTGCACCCTGATACCGTTGGTAATATTCAGCCCCATAACCAGCTTCTGGTCCTTTTCCGCCATCAGTTTTGTTTTGTTTTTATTTAAGCGAAATCCATGCTTCGAAAGGATTCCTTCTATTTCCTCATCCAGCTGCTGCAGCTCTTCCGTATCGGAAGAAAAAAACATGTCGTCCGCATATCTGCTGTATCGGATTTCTCTGCCCTGCAGCGACTCCAATATCTCCAAATCCGTATTCTGGAATATCAGGTTTGCCAGATAAGGACTGCTTGGCGCCCCATGAGGCAAATACCGATATTCTTCCGAAGCCTCTTCCTCTTCCGTTCTGCCCTTGACCTGATACAGCATATCAGACGAAAAAGTACATATGGCGGCCAGTTCTCCGGCTGCCGATGGAGAGTAGCCCATAGCGCTGAATATTTTTTCCACCATTCCTTTTGTTATTGAAGGAAAAAAGTTTTTAATATCCAGCCGTAAAATTCTTTTCTTTCCCGCATGCACTTTTGCATTGGATACAATAGACCTGCCCTTTACGTAGCCATGTATCCAGCCGCCCAGTTCCTCGCCTTCCAGTATATTCTTTACAATCCATCTTTGCCGTTTCTTAATACTGACACTGGGTGCCTCAATGATTCTCGCTTTCTTTCTTGTTCCGGCATTAAAGGTATGGTAGCCATCCCTTTTAATGCCCTCCATCCTTAACACCTTATCTACATGGTCTGCGTCAAACAATACCGGTTTATTCTTTTCCAGCAGTTTCCGGGCATAGGTGCAGCAGGCGGTGATAAAGGCTTCCTCTTTATTATTTTTTCTTAATTCTTCTTCCAGCCGTATAATATATTCATTCATTTGTTTCAAAGGCAGCTACGCTCCGTACGTATATTATAGTTAGTACCGTTCATTGACTGAGGCGACTCGCACTCTGTTCCTACTAGCTGCCTTCTTTACATTTTATCAAAGGATTTGGGCACATGCAATATATTTACCGGGAATTCCTCCCCCTCTTCCCTATCCTTTTTTTCCTTCCCCTTTGCTGTCCATCTGTCCCAGTCCCTGATATATTTCTGTTCCGCCTTTTCCGTTACCTGCAGGGAATTTCTTTTTCTTTCCCCGCTGCCATATCCGATATATTCTTGCCTATACAGTTCCATTACCAGAGCCGCTATATCTTCCATAGGCATATGTAATTCCTCCTGCAGTTCCTGATAATCAATTCTATGATACCTATAGATATAAGACAAAATCAGGATCTGTTTTGCGTTCATTTCACTCGTTTGTCCTGGCCAGCTTTGCCATTTCATATGCATTCCTCTTTCTGCGTTCCCTGATTCCCTTTATTTCATCAATCTTTGGCCTTTGTCTCGATGTCCGCGCAAAAGGCGGTGCGTTTCCCCCGGCGGCGCTCCAGAACATGCAAAGGGTATTGTTCGGCGTATTATAGAAAAAAGAAAGCAGCAATTGGGAATTACGGAAACCCATGGCACAGCTGTTCCCTTGATTTACTTTTTGTCCCGCTATCCTTTCCTCATACTCTCGAAGCATCCCTTCCTTTTCCCCTATCTCCTCCCGACTGAAAATATAGCCCTCGCTCATACATTTTTGGCAATATCTGTGGGCAAATACTTCCACAGGATATCCCTGTGATTGAAATTCCGCTTTTAGTCTTTCTATGGAACTGGTTTCGGCAAACATCACTGCCAAAAATATTTTTTTATTCTCCAGACTGCCAAGCTTATCCAATACTCTGGTGACATTTTTTCTGGCAGTTTCTCCGCTTCCTACCATATCATCTATAAAAACAATACATTTCGCATTCTTTATATAATTCAGATTTTTCCCTGCATCGGCAATCAGCTGGTCCTTCCCTATGCTTTCCAAATGCCCCACCGGCAGCAAGGAACGGATAACATCCCCTCCGCTCTTTATTCCCTTCGATGACGGAAAGGTAATAAAACAAGTATCCGCCAGTATCGCCTTCCCCTCCTTGCACCGGGCGGCAACATCATCCGTCAGGTCATCCAGATATCCTCCATACATCAGTTCGGGCACATATGTATAATTTGCCAGCAGCCGGAGCAGCGTTTCCTGCTCCTCAAAATTATCCAGCCAGAACTGGACATTGCTTTCAAAAATGTCATTCCCTATATATTGGTCATGGATTTTCTTATTCACTCTGCAGGCTCTTCTGTCCGAGTGATAATCTGCAATTTCCAGTTCATTGTTTTTTTCGAATAAATGGATTGCTTCTTTCCTTTCCATTTCGTCCGACATCCCTTTCCACCTTGCCTGTTATTTCCGATATGCCTATCGCCGCATAGGGTATCATCATGATAAAATACGGGAATACATATCTGGTTTTTGCTTCCCACATAAGGCTGAAAAGAAAGCCCCCAAATACACCGATAAGCAAAATATAATTTTCTATCCTGACCCAACGTTTTCCCTTTGCCGCCAACAGACATACAACGCCTCCATAAACGAGCAGCTGATAGATATTCATAAAATCCAGCACCCCATAGCGGAGTTCCCCAAAATAAACCTTTTCCGCCAACGGGCTCTGGGGACCGGCAATCCCGTTATTCATGCCAAGACATTGATACATCGGCTCATTCCACTGGGTGTTCATTTTCCTATAGTAAAAATCAGCCGCATATCCCGGATTCTTCCTGCACTTCTCTAAAAACAGCGCCAAATCCGCCCTTCCCTGACGGGCCGCCAGTTCCGGGTCAAAACCGCAGGCTTCGAATACCTCCCGATGGTACATGTTATGCCATCCGCTTCTCTCATCATTGGTTCCCATTACCACATACAGGACAGACGGAATCGCCTTGCTGTCTTCCGGTGTAACAGGGGCATAAATGCTATGGATTGCCGCCTTCCCGGCTACCACGCCTAATATCATGCTAATTCCGATAGCCGCTGTTTTCCATCTGCAATTATCCAGCAGCCTGACTGCCGTAACAATCAGAAATGCAATAAGGAATATCAGCGTATTTTCTCTCATCAGCACCGCCGTTCCCATTGTAATTCCCAATGCCACTGTTTTTATCCATGAAAACTTATCCAGACTGTCCAAAACCATCCATGCCGTAAGCATAGTAAAAGCCGTCGAACATATCTCTCCATAGACAAAAGGCACATAACCATACATCGGCACACATAGCAGCATAAGAATCAGGTAATACAATTCCGCCCGCTCATCATCCCGGGTAATCCGTTTTATAATCTGAAAACCGGAGAATAAAATCACCGGAACCAGCAAAGCGGAAAAATATTGAAATGCCCTATAGTTATTTTCTCCAAATATCCGAAACAGACACCGGATGATGGTAATCAGTCCCAGCTGATGCGGATTTCTTCCAGCATATTCCCCTTTCGCCAAGCCGGAACAGTCCCCATGGTCAAAGGCAACCGCCAGGTCACACAGTCTCCATTGATCCGCCTGAGGCTCTGTATTGGAGGCTCCCACCCAATAAATGCTGAAAATTCCCGCAAGCAGACAAGAAATCCCCAAGACCGCTCTCATATCCAGTTTATGGGAAACCTTGTCATACATTTTATGGACAATCCACATAACCGTCAAAGATACTGCCAGCCAGAGAATATTACCGGCCAGTGAATCCCGTTTCAAATATAAGGTGTCATCGCCCAAATCCCATCCGTTTTCCCATGTTTCCATCATACTATAGCAAAATATCACCGTAAACACAACCGCTGCCAGTATAAGAAAAATTCTTACTATTACTTTTTCGGCTGCAGAAGTCCATTCCTTATTTTTCATGTTAATCTCCATAATCTCCATTCTGAAGCGTTTGCGCGACGGGGTCATCAGGGCTTATTTGTGACGCTCCGGCACAAATAAGCCTTGGGAAGAACGCCGCATTTCAGGCGTTCTTCGAAACATTTAGAAACTCTTAGGCTGCGTCTTTTGCAGCCTTAGTGTTTCTTAATGTTTTCCCTCTTTTTCTCAGACAAACCGCAGCTGCCGCCAACAGCATTACGGCAGAAACCGCTTCGCTGGCCCGCCAATACCAGGGTTCTTTAAAGCAGACGCGGAATGTCCCTTCATAACCCTTAGGCAGCACGGTTCTCACTCTGCCGTCCGTTCCTGCCAATACTGTCAGTTTCTCCCCTGTCCCACAGTCCGACGCCTGATATCCCTTATAATATAGAAGCGGCAAATCCGTAAAGGTTTCATCGTCCTTCTCATTCTTACAGCTCATTGTAACCGCACCGTTTTGCCGCTCATAATCCGTTACCGTAAGCAGTTCGCCCAGAATCGGCTCATCGTTTCCATAACGTAATTTTTCTGCCTCAACAGGAAGATATTCACCGCCCATAATTTCATAAGAACTTATGGAATTATCTTCTGTATAACGTTTTGCCACCCCTTCTCTCATAAATTCATCCAAAAAACAGCCTGCGGATAAGCATGTGAGCACTACAATCAAGCCTGCAATATAGTACCCACGCCCCCGTTCCTCCGTATTTCTGACTATAAAAACCAGACATGCAGCTAACAGCGACATAAACAACGCAACAACGCCGAGAAATCTCCACGGGAACTGAATATTTTGCGTCAGCAATGCACAAAAACCGTTTAGCTGCTGGATAAAGTCCCATGGGAACCATACTGTGGCCATAAAGATAGCCAACAATCCAAAGGCAAGGCTAAAATCTCCCAGCCGGTCCGCAAAATTCTTTTCTCCCTTTTTGCGGCACATGCGGTAATAGATATAGAAAACCAGCACTGCCATGATACCGGCACCTAACGCATACGGCATTTCACCCTTCCTTTCCATTCCCGTCATTACACTGTAGGAATCGCCGGTTCCATGAGGGAAAACGGACAGCAGCTGGCTGAGGAAAACGCCGTTGGCGTTGAACCTTCCCAATGCACTGAAATCAGTTACCTTATATTTAAATCTCATATAATCCAAAAACGGAAGAATAAACCATAAATTCAGCAAAAGCGTATATACCACAACTTTAACAAGCGAAAGCAGACGTTTGGGCTGCAGAGTTTTTCTGATAAGAACAATACATACGAAAAGCGTAAAAATTCCCGTCATAAGGCAGCTTATCACATGGCATTGTATGATACCGCTAAATCCCAGCACTGCCGGAATCCAGCAGCGCCTATATTCCTCCGTATCCGTTTCATCCATAAAAATCCGATATAGTCCGTAAGCAATCAACGGCAGGAATGTCATTGCCGTATATTCTCCTACGGCAGCCCTCAGATACAGACACATCAGCCGGTACGGAGCCAGAACATAAACGGCACAGCCTATCAGACACGCCGCATAGTCATGAAATATTTTCCTTAAGCAATAATAGGAAATCAAACATGTTGCTATATTGACCCCAATTATATACAGTTTATATGCCCCTTGGACGGACATGCCAATTATCCGCAAAAATGCAGGAATATACAGAAAAATATCCCCGTAAAATATAGAAACGGCGTAGCCGAAACCATTGAGCCATGAATAAGGCACTCTTACCGGGAACTGCCCCGCCAGAAGCGCATCTTTGACGCCTTCTATCCGGTATAAATGAAAGTTCATGTCATGCCCTTCCACCAAGTAAACCGAAAGAATGGGAATGCAGGAAAAAAGAATCAGAAAGAACAAGGATAAAATAACCACTTTTCCTTCTTTGACCGTTTCTTTCTTCCGGCGTATCCGCCATATGCAGACGATATCCACAATCAATGACAGCACTGCCGTCCAAAACAAATAAATTCTTTTCCATACACTCGTTTCACATATGGAAATACTGTCTACAAACAAATAACCGTCACCATGGAAATTTGCACTTACCTGATAACCTTCGACTTTTATCGGTGAGAAAAATGTAAAAGATTTCGTCATGGCCCCTGTCTTGAAACCGATTTCCTGTTTCGATGTGATGACCGGCCACGTATTATATGCAGAAGATACAGAATACGTATTTGTATTTTCATTTGTATCATAAGAAATGGTTACGCGATAACTTCCCCTTTTTAAATTGACCTTAGGTGATTTTATGGTAAGCAAAGCTTCGCCCAGCGCCGTTTCGTACTTATTCTTCGCCACCGGCTCCTGAACTTCTTCTTCACCCTCTATGGATTTTACCCCCCCCTCGTCCTCCGGAGGTTCTACACCATTATCCAAATAATATCCGTCTACACCTCTTCCTAAAAAATCACCGATATAGACCCCATGCCCGCACTCCAGCTCTTTCTGGGAAAATACATATTCTTTTTCCGGTTTGGCAAGCAAAACCAGCCCATATACCAGCAGTACTGTTTCTACTAAAATGGCAGCCTTTAAAATGTACTTATATTTTTCCGGTCCGGAGCTTTCCTTGATTTTTCTAATGCCCTCCATGCCGGACATAGAAATCAGCTTTTTCTTCATTTCCTTACTCTCCTTTGTACACAAAATTTACACTTATTCTACAATACCGCCGAAACTATGTCAATTTTCTCCAAAATCCTACACCGAAACTTTCCAAGGATGCGTCCGACGACAGAACGCCGGACTGGACAACCTCGGACAAAATATTTATAAAAATACTGAAGGGGCAGTCAGATAAAAGCCGCAATTAAGATTCCTATCTGCGGCAGTAAACCCGGATAGCCTCCGCCGTAAATTCTGCCGTCCCTTTTCCTCCGGCTTTGTCGACATTGTCCGTGAATTCTCCTCCTCCGGCATACATCTGCCCCAGACTGAAAAGAATCTCCTCCGAACAGTGATAAAAATTATCTGTAATGTAATCCTGCAGCTTTTTCACCTGGTTTTGTGCTTCGGCCGATTCTGCTCCCATATCCCGCAGTTTTCCGAACTCCGCAAAAATTTCCATAAATTCTTTTACAATAGCTTGTTCTTCTTCCTTTCCTCTGTTTTGGCTTTTTTGCTCAAATTCTTTGTATTCCTCTGTACTTCCCCATTTTTCTTTTGCCTGCTTTGCATAGGCATCCATTTTTTTCGTGTCAAATACTGAAAAATCCATTATTTTTCCTCCTACAATCTGTATTTCACGGGCAAATCCGATTAAATTTTCCAGATGCTCCTTTTTCATTGTAAGCAGCGTAATCTGCTGTTCCAATGCCTTTTTTCTGTCAAAGTCCGGTCTGGATAATATCTCTTTGATTTCCTTGAGGGAAAATTCCAACTCCTTAAACAGTAAAATCTGCTGCAGCATTTCCAAAGCCGTATCGTCATACAGCCGGTATCCGGATTCTGTATATCCAGCCGGTTTCAGCAATCCGATTTTATCATAATATTGCAGAGTGCGTATACTCACTCCAGTCAATTTGCTTACTTCATTTACTGTCATCATCGCCGGTTCCTCCTCCCGTGTACATACACCATAAACTATTACGCTGCGTAGGAGTCAATAGTATTTTTTATAAATTCAGAAAACAGGGGCGAGATAATCCCATATCTTTGTTCCCAGGAAATATTCCTTATCAATAATACTGTATTGCATCCACTTTCCTGTTTCCGACCAGATACCTATCCGTACTCCCTCCTGTACCATTTGAAGGAACAGTACTTCCTCCTTGTTTCCAAGATAGTTTTCTGTCAAATCCGCTTTTTCCCAGCATTCCTCTATGGCTTTCCTATACCGCTCCTTTTCTTCCGTCTCCATTCTTCCATGGGAAAGTTCGTTTTCGGACCAGTCCTCAAAAATCCGTATAAAGCTTTCCTTTTCCAGAAGGCCGGTCACCGTTACATATTCTCCCTTCTGCTTATCCGCCATAACAGGCATCCATACCGTGAAATCGTAATCCTCTCCTGCATGTCCGTATAATTCCACATGTCCGCTGACAAGCTTATGATTATAAAAAACCGGATCCGCAACCATATGAAAATTCAGTTCCATCCCGGAATAATACTCCTTCATAGCCAAAAACAGCCCATACTCCTTTTCCCAGATTAAACTGTTTATATGCCGTTCCTCCAACAGATTTTCGCATCTGTATTGGAAGCTGTCGCTATAGTAACCAAGCCGGCTCCCGTCCTGCATGGCAACCTCATCCACACTCTCCCAGACTCCTTCGCAATAATGCTGCGGCCATGCAAAATAGGAAGACATGCTTGTCCTTCCATAATTATCCCTATCCCCAATCAGCAGAGCATCGTCATAGCCGTCTCTATAATAGGAAGAAAGAATATAAAAATTCTTTTCTTCTTCATCATACTGAAATTGAAGCTGCGCATTGCTAAAAGGCGAACGTCCCACAAAATATTCCAATTGCAGTACTCCCTCGTCCACAAACCCGACTTCTACCAAATCCAGTGCATCCTCCCAATATTCAATGCTGCCCGACAGCTGTATCTGTTCATATTCTCCCTTTTCATCAGATAAAAGCAGCCAGAATCCCGCCGCATAATACTGGGGCGAATTTTCATAAGGACTGTCGTCCGCATATTTGCGTACTTCCTCATAATCATCGGGATACAATACCGCAACATAATCCATTTTCCCGTCATGGTTCAAATCACAGACCCCGGTTTCACTCCATGCATTTTTTCCCCATAGTAAACTATATCCCTCCGGTTTATATTTTTCCACTTCCCCCAAAACCGCTTCGCTTACTTTGGACTGGCAGCGGATGCGATTTGGCTGTCCTTCCAAAAAATATGCAATGCATCCTTCTTTTTCTTCCGTCACATCCGCAAAAGTTTCCGCTTCCCTGTCAATCTTGTATACATGCTCCTGACAGCACCAGAATTCCTGCACTTCCCCTTTTACCTCTTCCCCCATATACTGTTCCAGTTCCTGCCTGCGAAGCCGTCTTTTTTCCTCTATATCTGTCTGTCCGTCATCATAGACAAAATCTGCTTTGCCATAGCGCAGCACATCTTCATTTACGATATATCCGGGCAAATCTTTTGCTCCCTCATTTTCCGCCTGATAGGTAAACCATAGGCTTCCATCCGTCAGCAGCCGGCAGTGGAATCTTTGCTTTTCCTCCGTATTGTCATCCTCCACGACCATCCAAAAGGTCATGGAACCGTCTTCTCTTTCATCCGCCTGCAGCCCGCCGGAATAAGCCCCCGAATATAGATAGATAGAACCTATGGTTTCCTGATAAAGGCCATCCCCTGTCTCCTGTCCGCCGCCTTCGGACAGCAATTGTTCCAGTTTTTCTATGTAGCAGGCATACAGCTCCTTCTGTTCGGCAAGCAGTTTTTCTTCCGGTGTCATTTCTTCTGTTCGTTTTCCTTCCTGCGCCGTTTCCTCGTCCGCCCTGCCGGCAGCCTGCTGCCCGGCCTCTTCAAACCCGGTCTCTTCGGTATTTCCATTCCAATTGTCCGTTTTTTTGCACGCCATAAGTCCGGTGGCAAAAATCCATGCTACTGCCCAAAAAATAAATCTCCTTTTCATTCTTATCCGTTCCTCCTGCCAATCATACAGCTGCCGTTTACGCCGTATCATATCATGTGTCTATTATACAGTATGCTTGCATCAAAGTTGCATCCTTGAACGGATAACATAGCGTATAAATTTATTTCAATAATATCTCAAAAAACTTTTGAAACAACAGTTGACTTTTTTCGAAACTATGGTATTATATACTTATATTTATCGTTTCAACAGTCAGTAAATTGTTATTTCAAAAAATATAAAGGAGGTTATACTATGATTTACACCGTCACACTGAATCCGGCTCTGGACAAAACCGTAGAGATTCCTTCCCTGACTGTGGACAGCGTTAACCGCATCACTACCATGCGTACCGACCCCGGCGGAAAGGGCATTAACGTCTCTAAAGTAATCCAGAAGCTGGGAGGAGAAAGCACAGCCACAGGCATTCTTGGCGGGAACACCGGCCAGGCCATCCGTTCCGCACTGGAAGCCATGAAAATCAGAACCGATTTCCGGTTTGTGGAGGGCGAAACCCGGACCAACCTGAAAGTCATTGATCCGGTAAACCACACCAATACTGACCTTAACGAACCGGGCGTTACCGTATCCGAAGAAATTTTAAACGGCCTGCTCAAGGAACTGCTTCTGAAACTACATAATGGAGACATCGTCATTCTGTCCGGCAGCCTGCCGAAAGGCTCACCGAAAAATACTTACGGAACATGGATACGTGCTTGCAAGGAGGCCGGAGCAAAAGTTTTTCTGGATGCGGACCGCGAACTGCTCTTAGAAGGCCTGCAGGCATCTCCCTACCTAATCAAGCCTAACCATCATGAACTTTCCGAGCTTATGGACAAAACGCTGGAAGCGCCTGACGAACTGGAAAAAGCAGCCCGCAACCTCATGAAAAAATACAACATAGAAAAAGTTGTCGTATCTATGGGAAGCGCCGGCGCCCTCTATATCACGGCACAAGAAACCATCTATGCCGAAGGATTGAAAGTACCGGTACAAAGTACCGTAGGTGCCGGAGACAGCGTAGTAGCCGCCCTTGCCGTATCCGAAGAATCCGGCAGAAGCCTAGAAGATACCATCCGTCTCTCCACCGCCTGCGGCGCTGCCAACGTCATGTGCAGCGGAACCCAGGCAGCAGAATACAGCGTTATTGAAGAACTGATGCCCAAAGTAACATTCCGCAAGCTATGACAAAACCGGCACCATACATCATTTTCATCTTATAGAACCAAATCATTGTTGCAAAAACAAACAGAATCCAATAATATGAAGAAAGGAACTTTTATTATGAAAGCAAAAGCGGTAAGACTACACGGAGCAAATGATTTAAGACTGGATGAGTTCGAACTCCCGGAAATCACGGATGACGAAATCCTCGTCAAAGTAGTAACTGACAGTATCTGCATGTCCACCTACAAATGTGCCATTCTTGGAGCAGAACACAAACGTGTCCATGAAGATGTAGCAGAGCATCCTGCTATTATGGGTCATGAATTCGCAGGCGATATCGTGAAAGTGGGCAAAAATCATCAGGAAAAGTTTAAGCCCGGTATGAAATTCACCCTGCAGCCTGCTCTGAATTACAAAGGAACGATGTGGAGCCCGGGATACTCCTATGAATTTTTCGGCGGAGACTGTACCTACTGCATCATTCCTGCCGAAGTCATGGAACTGAACTGTCTTTTAGAATATACCGGCAAAGCCTACTATGAAGCATCCCTTGCAGAACCCATGTCCTGCAGCATCGGTGCATTCAATGCAGCCTACCATACCCAGATGGGCGTTTACACTCATGAAATGGGTATCAAAGAAGGCGGCAAAATAGCTATCATGGCAGGAGCAGGTCCCATGGGGCTTGGGGCACTTACTTATGCCCTTCACCGGGATATCCGTCCTTCCATGGTTGTAGTGACCGATGTAAACACTGACCGCCTCGCCCGTGCCGAAGAACTGTTCCCTATAGCAGAAGCAAAGAAGAACGGCATCGAACTGCATTTTGTAAATATGAACGATTATGAAGACCCCGTGGCAGAACTCCGCAATATTTCAGGCGGAACCGGTTATGACGATGTATTCTGTTATGCCCCGGTTGCCGCAGTTATTCAGCAGTCCAGTGCAATCTTAGGACGTGACGGCTGCCTGAACTTCTTTGCCGGTCCTACCGACAACCAGTTCAGTGCTTCCATTAACTTTTATGACGTACATTACAATTCCACCCATGTTATGGGAACCACTGGAGGCAATACGGACGATATGCTAGAATCCTTAAAGCTTACGGCTGCCGGCCGCATCAATCCTGCAGTTATGGTAACCCATATCGGCGGCCTGGATGCCGTAGCCCATACCACTTTAAATCTGCCGAAAATTCCTGGAGGAAAGAAGCTTATTTATACGCATCTGTCCATGCCCCTTACTGCGCTGGCCGATTTGCGCGCAAAAGGCGAAGCAGATGGAGATAAACGTCTGACTGCCCTGGCAGATATTGTGGATGCACATCAGGGACTGTGGTGTCTTGAAGCAGAAGAATATTTACTGGCAAATTTTATCGATAAACAGTAACCGGGAGCTCCGTTCCGCGAGCCTCCCGGCCCGGAATGGAGGAACTTATATGGATTCAATGGAAACACGCAGAAATGCTATTGTAGATTTAATCAATGAAAACGGAACAGTCAGCTTTTCCCAGCTTAAAGATGCATTCCCCAACGTATCGGAAATGACGCTGCGCACGGATTTAAAACTTCTGGATGAATCAAAGCGGATTTTAAGAATTCACGGAGGCGCAAAATCCGTTCAGGTTCTTATCGGTACCGACGATTTTTTGAACCGGAAATCCGTCCGCAATATACCGCAGAAACAGAAAATTGCGGAAAAAGCGCTTACCCTTCTCCGCCCAGACACTACCGTCTTTTTAGATTCCGGCAGCACGGCCACCGTACTGGCACGCCAGTTTCCCAATCAGTCCAACCTGATTTACACCACAGGATTAAGCTGCGCCACGGAACTTGCCAACTTATCCGAACCGACGGTCATGCTTCCGGGCGGGAAGCTAAACCGCTACAGCCAGAGCGTCTTTGGTTTTTCCGCCATCAAAGAACTGGAGAGCGTGAATTTTCATCAATCATTCCTTGGCATCACCGGATATCACTCCGCTATCGGTTTCAGCTGCGGCATCCGCGATGAAGCAATTTTAAAACAGACTGCAATCCGCCAGTCTGACCAGGTGATTGTATTGATGGATTCCAGTAAGCTTGAACTGAAATGCAGCTTTAACATATGCGGTCTGGATGCGGTAGATATTTTAGTTTCCGACGGAAATCTGCCTGAGGAATTCTTGGAACAATGCAGAAAACATCAGGTAACGGTTTTATAGCTTTTGCGTGAATCCTGTTTCCATTGCTATAGCAAAATGAAATAGGAGGAATCGTTTTGAAAAATAAAGTACAGCGTTTTGGCAAATTTTTATCGGCTATGGTTATGCCGAACATCGGTGCCTTGATTGCCTTTGGTTTTCTTGCTGCACTGTTCATAGACACAGGCTGGATTCCCCACAAGGGGTTTAACAGCATGGTCGGTCCGATGCTGACCTATTTAATACCGATTTTGATTGCTTCCACCGGCGGCCGCATGATTGGCGGCGACCGGGGCCGTGTTGTCGGCTCTATTGCCGTTATCGGTGCCATCCTCAGCAATACGGATATTACTATGCTTATGGCAGCTATGGTTATGGGACCTCTTGCCGGTTATTGTGTGAAAAAGTTCGACCAGCTGATGGAAAGCCATATGCCTGCCGGCTTTGAAATGCTGATTAATAACTTTTCTGTCGGTATTTTGGGCATGCTTTTGGCAATCCTTGGCTACATACTGATTGGGCCGATTATGAGCGGTATTCTGTCCATTCTTTCTGCAGGAATCAGCATTCTGTTAAACAATAAGCTGCTTCCTCTTGCCGCTATTTTCATAGAACCGGCGAAGGTACTGTTTTTAAATAACGCCATCAATCACGGTGTTTTTACGCCGATTGCTACCCTTCAGGCGGCAGAGACAGGAAAATCCATTATGTATATGCTGGAAGCCAATCCGGGACCCGGTCTTGGCATTCTGCTGGCCTATATGTTTTTCTGTAAAGACAAGACGACAAAAGATTCAGCGCCGGGTGCAGTGGTTATCCATCTGCTGGGAGGTATCCATGAAATCTATTTCCCGTATATCCTGATCAATCCTCTTGTGATTATCGCCCCCATCATCGGCAATATGGCAGCCATCTTCTGGTATAGCATCACGGACTGCGGTCTGGTAGGTCCTGCATCGCCCGGTTCCCTCATTGCCTATCTGATGATGACACCGGGACCAGATATGGTGAAAGTGATTGCCGGCGTACTGATTGCAGCAGGCGTTTCCTTTGTCATTGCCTCCCCCATTGTTAAGACGGCAGGAAGCAAAAGCCTGGAGGAAGCCCAAAGCGAAATGGCTGCCATGAAAGCGGAAGCCAAAGGGCAGACCGTCGTTCCGGGAACCGTCGAAAATGCCGATACTGTTAAAAAGATTGTCTTTGCGTGCGATGCCGGCATGGGTTCCTCCGCCATGGGTGCAACCAAATTCCGCAACCGTATCAAAGGAAACCGTCCGGATATTACTGTAATCAATACCTCTGTGGATAATATTCCCAACGACTGCGATATTGCGGTAGTACAGACTACTTTGGCGGAACGGGCAAAGAAATCCGCTCCCCAGGCACAGCTTATCACCCTCGGAAATTTTCTGGCCGACCCGGTTCTGGATGCTTTATATGTTCAGCTGACCACCGGCGACCAGCCTGCAGCACCGGCAGGAGAAAATACGGACATCGTCATTCCCGACGTACCGATCAAAAAGAATATACTTATCACAGATGGTGTCAGACTCGGACAAAAACCTGTAAGCAAGGAAGAAGCTATTCTGGCTGCCGGCAAACTGCTGGCAAAACTGGGCTATGTAGACGATTCTTACGCGGCAGCAATGCTGGAACGCGAAAAACTTGTTACTACTTACATGGGCATGGGCGTTGCCATTCCTCACGGAACCACCCAGGCCAAAGGTACGGTCAAAAAGAGCGGTATTGTATTCTTCCAGTATCCGGAAGGTGTTGACTTCGGAGACGAAAAGGCCCAGCTCGTATTCGGTATCGCCGGTGTCGGCGATGAGCATCTGGATCTTCTGGCAAATCTCTGTACCGTACTGGAGGATGAAGCAAGGCTGGAAACGCTCAAAACCACCGATGATATTGAATGGGTGCTGGAACAGCTTTCCTAGCTTGTTCAAATATAAGTTAAACAAAAATGGCTTCCGGTTATTCCGGAGCCATTTTTGCTTGTTCTTCCATGCTGCAGCGATAAAGTTTTACGAAATATTCATCATTTTTCATCAATTCGTCAAATGTACCTTCTCCTACAATTTTCCCATCTCTGAATACCAAAATACGGTCAAAATTTTGTATATTTGTAAAGCGATGAACAATCGCCA
>DNJW01000283.1 GCA_003488965.1 Lachnospiraceae bacterium
ATGACGGAGTCAGAGTCCGTTGTTCATAAGCGATTTTTCCTTGATTTTACGCTGTTTTCTTCATACCCATATTGAAAATTGACCTATAGATTGACCTATCAAACAGTAAATGGCTTTCTATGCCTACTTCTTCGATACCTTTTCTACTTCGCCCTCCAAATATTTCTCCACTTTATCCACAATATATTTCGCATTCTCAATCTGCTGTTCCGTTTCTTCCCTGCCTGCTATATAAAAATCATCATAGTCAGATACATTTCTTATCTGTTCTGCTTTCGCTATCTTCTGATAATCCTCTATCGTAAACCTCCCATCACCCTTATGGATAAAAATATAGTTAAACTGCTTTAATCCTCCATTATGCGTAACCACTTCTATTCCCTGAGTCGCCAGTAATGCTTTAATGCTTTTTTCCATGGCGTAAAACGCCCTATTATTTGCCGATTTATAAGATTTTATGGCTAAAAGTTCCTGCGAATCCTCTAATAGTTCCTTTGCCCTTTCCAATCGAACCTTAGCAAGTTCTATATAATATTCCCTATCCATATAATACTTCCCCTTCCAAGTCAATATTCTTAAAATATCTATACCACTTCCGTTTCTCAACAAATTCGCCATATGGCAAGCTGACAAAATTTACAACCGCAAAATATTTCATGGCAAGTTTTGCTGAAATTTCGGCTAACTCATCATCATATTTCTTTGCTTCCAAACGATTACATTTCACAAGGAGTGCAATATCTATATCTGAATCATCTGTATAGTCACCTCTTGCACAAGAGCCATATAAAATAACCTCTGCCAGCTCAGTGCCCATAAGCGTTTTTACCATTTCTGTCGCTTCTTGCTTAACATTTTCTATAACTTTATAATTTAAAGCCAAACCATTATCCATTACATATATCTCCGTTTCATCGTCCTTTACTCTGCTCCTGTAAGCCCATTTCCCCTTTTACAATAAAACCTTGTCAATTTCTACCCACTCTTTTCCCGACATACAAAATATACAGCCAACTAACATTAACAAACTTTTTATATTACCCTTTATCCTGCAAAATTAGTCCCACTTTTCTTAACTATTATGGCCCTGCATTTTTTCCCGAAATACATCTTCCGTCAGCTTCGCCTGGGCAGCTGCCTCTTTCAGCGACAATACATTATCCCGCACCAAATCAAACAGCATTTCCGACTTCCCTTCATTTTTTATCCTTTTTGCCTCATAATCAAGAACCTTTCCACCCATGACAGACTTCACCCCTTCCCTGACATTCTCATACTTCCTTGCAATATGTTCCAGCACTTTATTTGACATATCCATGATAGTACACTTTATATACTCACTGATTTTCCCCGCATCCAACAGCCTTTCAAGCCGGCACACAATATCTGCATATTCCATCTTCAAGGTATTTAACTTATGCATATCTTTATTATACTCTTCAAAGCGGCTTTCATGGGAAAAAATATAAAAAGGAATCAAAAATAAAAGTTTCTTTTCAAAAATTTCATCAATTGCATAAAGCTGAGACTTCACAACCGGGATAGCATATCTCACGCTGCCGCCCGGCGTAACGATTTCTATCCTCAGATTATCCGGTGTAGATGCATCACACCGTAAAAACAGTGCCGCCGATTGCGGCAGGGTTACAGTAAGGAGATTCCCCCTTATTTCACCCTCATCCAACGCAATCTGGGTATCGTATACAAAAAACCTTATCAGCATGCTGCTGTCAGAGCTGCTTTGGCATTCCCTGTGATATTTCTTTACTTCCGCTCCCACTATCCTAAAATTCGTATCTGAAATCCGTTCCGTTTCATCCCCATCCTGTTTATTGAGAAAATGCTCTTTGGAAGAAAATATAATCTGCTCATCCCCTGTATAGCTTTCTCCTTTACTGTTATTATACACATCTTTCTTTTTAAATACAATGAAACAGACCTTTTTTAACCTTAAAACAATTCCGCTCCTGCCATTCCCAAACACTACCTGTATGGCATATTTTTGAGCCACTCACGGTTCTTCTCATAGTTCACCACCCTCCGGAATATCTGTCCTTTCACATCCTCCCCATTTTGGATAGCATCAACCATTCCCTGCATCCCTTCCGAGATACGGCACATTTCTTCTTTTATGTACTTATCCGTTACTACCCCAAGAACCCTGCTGTCCGTATCCCTTATATTGGCAAGGAAGCCTTCCAACCGTATCCCGCTTTTTGTCTGCACCGGATGCTGCTCCACCTTCCAGTCAAGACCGGCCAGCGCCAATGCATGTGATACGGAAGGTGCTTCCCTGACCATAGTTCCAAGGCCGTGCCACGGCTTCTCCCTTGTATAGAACATCGTTTCTACATTTGCTGCCATCTTCAGTTCCCTCCCTTCAAAATTTCTGCCAGCCAGATAATAAGCTGCGCAGATGCCCTGCCCAATAATTTCAAAATATTTCCTACTGCTTTCAAAACCCAATCCTCCTTTATTTCTGGTCTATAACGATTTAACAGTTGCTAAAAAATAATGTATAAATATAGGATTTCTTTATGCGACTACACCTATTATCCGGGTGCCGTGAAATATCTTTTCTATGATCGGAACATACTTTTAATTTTTCCATTTCCATACAAAAAACAAGGCCAAACGATTACTTCAACCACCGTTTGACCTTGGAATTCTATATCTGATATACCAAAACTATATAATTTTAAAATAAATCCAAATATACCTCTTTTATCATTTCCTCTGAAACTGATTTTTCTTAGAATAATCAACCGCTACTTCATTAAACTCCTTAAAATCTACATCATCAAACTGCTGCCGTTGCCACTTTGTATAATCAAATTTCTCCCTATTAATTACAGAAATAAACTTCTCTGTCTCAACTACTCCTAACTTTTCCAATAAGCAGTTGATTCCCCTATCCATAATTTCTATATCACTTGTCATATAT
>DNJW01000044.1:0-1815 GCA_003488965.1 Lachnospiraceae bacterium
AAGATTTTTCAAATCTTTCACTCCCAAGTTTGTGTCTGCGCTGCATCCACAAACTTGAGATGCGCGATAAAGCAGCGCAGAAATGAGGAAAAGGATGAAAACAGATATTCAGATTGCGCAGGAAGCGGTGATGGAGCCGATTACCGAAGTGGCAAAAAGACTTCATATTGAGACGGATGATTTGGAACTGTATGGAAAGTATAAGGCGAAAATTTCCGACAATTACTTAAAAAAAATAGAGAATAATCCGGACGGAAAACTGATACTGGTGACGGCGATTAATCCGACCCCTGCAGGGGAGGGAAAGACTACAACCAGCGTAGGGCTTGGACAAGCTTTTGGGAAGCTTGGAAAAAAAGCCGCAGTAGTTTTAAGGGAGCCTTCTTTGGGTCCTTGCTTCGGTGTCAAAGGAGGTGCAGCAGGCGGCGGATATGCCCAGGCGGTTCCGATGGAGGATTTGAATCTGCATTTTACCGGCGACTTTCATGCCATTACCGCTGCCAATAATTTGCTGGCCGCTATGCTGGACAATCACATCCAGCAGGGAAATACTTTGGGAATTGACACGCGGCAGGTCGTATGGAAACGCTGTCTGGATATCAATGACAGGGTGCTGCGCAATGTGGTGGTGGGACTTGGAAGCAAAGCGGACGGAACGGTAAGGGAAGACCATTTTGTGATTACGGTTGCGTCGGAGATTATGGCGGTGCTTTGTCTTTCCGAAGATATGGAGGATATGAAAAAGCGGCTGGGGAAGATGGTAGTTGCATATAACTATGAAGGGAAACCGGTAACGGCGGCTGATTTACAAGCAGTAGGGGCTATGGCAGCCCTTCTTAAGGATGCCTTAAAACCGAACCTGATACAGACCTTGGAAAATACGCCCGTACTGGTGCATGGAGGACCGTTTGCCAATATCGCCCATGGATGCAATTCCTTAAGGGCTACAAAGGCAGCCCTTAAAATGGCGGATTATGTGGTGACCGAGGCCGGATTTGGAGCGGATTTGGGCGCGGAGAAATTTTTTGATATTAAATGCCGTATCGGAGGACTGAAACCGGATGCGGCGGTTCTGGTGGCAACCGTCCGTGCTTTGAAGTATAACGGCGGTGTGGCAAAACAGGATTTGGGCAAGGAAAATCTGGAGGCCTTGCACAAAGGCATTGCCAATCTGGAAAAACATATAGAAAATCTGCTAAAATATGGAGTGCCCGTAGTGGTGACCCTGAATTCCTTCCTGACGGATACGGAGGAGGAGATTACCTTTGTAAAAGAATTCTGTCAGAAACATGGCTGCGAATTCGCCATTTCCCAGGTTTGGGAAAAAGGAGGAGAGGGAGGTACCGAGTTAGCCAAAAAGGTGCTGGAAACGCTGGAAACGAGGACAAGCAGTTTCCGGCCTCTGTATGAAAACGGACTTTCTTTAAAGGAAAAGATAGAAACGGTGGCAAAGGAAATTTACGGGGCTGCGGCACTCAGCTATGCCCCGGCAGCGGAAAAACAGCTGAAACAGCTGGAAAGCCTTGGTTTCGGGGAACTTCCGGTATGTATGGCGAAGACCCAGTATTCTTTATCGGACAACCCGGAGCTGCTGGGGAGACCGGAAGGGTTTACCATGAATGTGAGAGAAGCCTATGTGTCTGCAGGAGCCGGGTTTGTGGTTGTGCTGACCGGGGCGGTGATGACAATGCCGGGGCTGCCGAAGGAACCGGCTGCGTTTCGCATTGATGTGGACGAAGAAGGCGTGATTACGGGACTGTTTTAAAATCATAGCTTTGCTGCATCCACAAACTTGAAATGCGCGATAAAGCAGCG
>DNJW01000044.1:2125-2311 GCA_003488965.1 Lachnospiraceae bacterium
CGATAAAGCAGCGCAGAAATGGAGTGTAAAATGGCAAATATAATAGATGGGAAAGCGATATCTGCACAAATAAAGGAAGAGTTAAAGGAAAAAGTGGCGGCAATGGAAGCGGAAGGAATAAAAGTGACCCTTGCCGTTATACAGGTGGGAAAAGACCCTGCTTCCAGTGTATATGTGGGAAATAAG
>DNJW01000044.1:2602-2938 GCA_003488965.1 Lachnospiraceae bacterium
TCCAGTGTATATGTGGGAAATAAGAAAAAGGCATGCGCCTATATCGGTATCCGTTCCCTGGCTTACGAACTGGAAGAGGAAACCACGCAGGAAGAATTGCTTGCTTTGATTGAAGAGTTAAACGGAAGGAAAGACGTAAACGGTATTCTGGTCCAGCTTCCCCTGCCTGCTCATATTGAAGAAGACAAAATAATCGGGGCTATCAGGCCGGAAAAGGATGTGGACGGGTTTCATCCCCAGAGCGTAGGCGCTTTGTGCATCGGGCGGCCGGGGTTTGTATCCTGTACACCGGCTGGAATTATCCAGCTTTTGAAGCGTTCCGGCATTGAAATTGCC
>DNJW01000143.1:0-2550 GCA_003488965.1 Lachnospiraceae bacterium
TGGTTTTCTTCCAACAAACGCTCTTTCCATACTAAAATAGGTAATCTTATAACAATCCCTTGCGCTTACACAATTAATTCATTAATTTCTTTTTTCTAAAAATAGAAAAAGCGATACAGAGAGCCATAATTTCCGATATAAACTGTGTCATAACAAGTCCCTGCGCACCAAGCAGACTATTCATAACAAACATAATCGGTATGTAAAACAAACACTGTCTCAATACGGCAAGCAGCAAAGTTGTCTTTCCGTCTCCCATTGCCTGAAGCGTGTAAGTAATATGAAAATTCATAAATGCAAACGGTGCCGCAAGACACCGATACCGTATAAATTGAATGCCCTGTGCGACTGTTTCAACTGTTTCCATCGTGTTTCCTCCTGATGTACTGATAAAAATACGGATAACACCACCTGAAAACATTTCATAAAGAAAAATACTGACAGCTGCTATTGCAATACCGGCATATCGTGAAACATTGACAACATCATTCATACGTTTCAATCTCTTTGAAGCATAATTATAAGCAATCAGCGGCAACATACCCTGACACAGACCTATGCTGATATCCAGCGGCAGACGTTCTGCTTTTAGAACAATTCCAAGCGCCGCAACAGCAGAATCACCATGTTTTGACATTAAAGCATTCAAAAAAACATTTGCTATTTGATAAAGAAATACCGTTAATGCAGACGGCAATCCAACGGAACATATCGAAATGATATTTTCCTTTTCTGGAAATCCCAATTTAGGATTCATGCATAATATTGTTTTGTCTTTTAATTTCAGGAATACAATCATAAAATAAACAGCCGCAAGCATACCGGACAGCATGGTTGCAACTGCGCACCCGATTACTTCCTGCCCCTCCGGAAATATCACAAACATAAAAACCGGATCAAAAACGAAATCAAACGCCGCACTCAATATCAAGCCTATGCTTGCGTGCCTCGCATACCCAATACTCCTTAACAGGTGCGCCATCGTAGCAGACAATACCGTCGGCACGCCGCCATATACAAGTATGTAGAGCATATACTGGCGGGCATATCCTATCGTTTGGGAAGATGCGCCAAGCAATAGGAGCAATGGATTTAGAAACAGAAAGCACAGCGACGAAAACAACGCTGCCACTGCAACAGACGAAAAGACACTGAACAGACAAACCTTTCTTGCCTGTCCTTCTTCTTTTGCTCCAAGCAGACGGGATATTAAACTGCCGCCGCCAACTCCGAACAGGTTTGCCAGAGCAGACGTCATGGAGAAAACAGGATACACCAAAGACACCGCCGCTATCATATAAGCATTTCCGGTGCGCCCCACAAAATAAGCATCTGCAAGATTGTATAAAAAAGTAATAAGCTGACTGATTATAGTTGGAATAGCAAGCGTTGCGAGTGCTTTTGGCACACGCATTTCCTCAAATAGCATTTGATTTTTATTTGATGATAATTCCATTCTCTGTTTCTCCTCTCTGTTTCCATATAAAAAAATAATACATCTTAAACCTTGTTGAGAGTCAAGATTTACAATGTATTTTCTACCCAAAATGCCTGACAGCAGAGAGTTACCATCAGGCATTTTAATCTGTATTCAATTAACTTTTGTTGTCACAATCCAAGGCTTTCCCCTACAAGAATCACCTTAATTCTATTGGGGATACGATTTCTGCGCATTTCAACAATCTGTGAACACATACATTCATCCGAATTGCAGTCATGGCAACATCCTGTTTTCACACAGGCAAGATTCAAGGACAGCCTCATTCCGTTATTTGGTGCGGCATATGTCCTTGCCCGTTCTCTGGCGGCTTCCCCGTCCCTGCATACCTTGTTCATTCCAACTACCAGTATAACGCTTTTCGGTCCGAAAGCAATCGCCGCAATACGATTTCCTGTCCCGTCTATATTAACCATTATGCCATCCTCGCTTATGGCATTGACGCTGGACAGATAAACATCGCATGATAATGCTTCCCGCATCAGCCGAAACCGTTCTTCTTCCGTTTCAGCCTGTTCCCTGTCAATAACATGATATCCAGCCTGTTTTATTTTAGCAGCAATTCCGATTTCCTCCAGTGTTACCGAACCGCCCCACGACACCACAGCATTTTCGGGTAAAAGAGTCAGTATCTTTTCAGCCGCTTCCAGCGGTGTTTCACAAAAATATGGCTCAAATCCACGCTTTTTCAGTCCAGACATAATCGTTGGAGCCAAAATCTTATAACGCTCCTTTATAATTTTATTGCTTGTTTCCATTACAATCCACCTCCACATTTATTTTAAACCCTAAACCATGTTTAAGGTCAATACAAACTGTCATTCCTGAATCGGCAGCCATACCTCCCTGAAACGGGTATAATTTTCATATTTGTTCATAGACAGAAAAGCATTGGAAACTGGATCATCCGTCACTTTTATCCCATTGCCCTTCACAAAATCCATAAGAGAGGAAAGACAGTCCAGTGGTTGAAAACTTTCCCCTTGTTCCTGTACAATCGAATACAGGCAGGAACAGGAAGGATAATATCTTGCAAATTTCATATCCAAATC
>DNJW01000143.1:2822-3454 GCA_003488965.1 Lachnospiraceae bacterium
AAATTTCATATCCAAATCAAAAAAAGACAACTGTTCCTCAAAAATCCCAAGCGCCGCCGTAATCTGTGTACTGCCTGACAGAAGCTTCCCCCACTCATTGCTTTGTGAAATAAATACAAAAGGTGTTTTTAACAGCCATTCATGAAATACGGCTTCTTTTTCTGCGTCAATTAAAAAATTCCCATCCCTGATAAACGGAAAGCGGTACATAGCCGGACGGACACGTCTTTCTATTTTCCAAAGGTTTTTCTCTGCATCTGCTGATTTTTTTCTCAGTTCCCGTAGATTTTGAAGCAGGAGTTCCTTATATCTTAGTTCCTGTGCAATCTTTTCTTCCTGCGCCTCATAACCTGCCAGAATATCATCAACACTTTTGGCATTGAGCAGACCTGCTATCTCTTTCGTGGAAAATCCGGTATAATGATATCCCCTTGCCCGTATCAACGCAGTGAAATCAAGATGCCCGTACGTCCTGTATGCGGTGTTATTCTCACCTCTCTTTGGTTTTACAATCCCTGAACGTTCATAAAGTCTCAATCCCTCTGTAGACATTCCCAGCAAATCCGCAATTTTTCCTATTCTAAAATTCAAAATACATCCTCCATATCCATCATACAAAATCAAAATATAAC
>DNJW01000308.1:0-9098 GCA_003488965.1 Lachnospiraceae bacterium
GGAATATACAAGCTGCACAATTCGTAACTGGAAAAGCAGAGTTTCGCAATTGCCTATTTCATGATATTTAAGTAATTGTAAAACCAATAAATTTGCTGAATATTCAGCAAGTTTATCAATTTCATAATTGGCTAAAACAAGCTAGTACAAAATTATAGTAACACAAAAACAACATAAAAACAACATAAAATATGTTGGATTAGTTGACTTTTGGGAAATGTGTGATTATAATAGGACATAGATGAATAGATAGCTAATGATGGAAGGAATGTTGTGTTAAAAAATCAGCTGCATGGGAAGGGCAGCAGAAGGAGAAGTTATGGGATTGTATCAATACGAGATTACGGACATTAAGAAAACAGAAAGAATTGACAGGCTGATTGCCAATCTGTTTGCAAAAATGCCGGAAATTGAATCGGCAAGAGCAAAGCTGATTACCGAGTCTTACAAGGAGACAGAAAATGAACCGATGATTATGCGCCGGGCAAAGGCATTTGCCCATATTTTGGAGAATATTCCGATTATCATAAGGGAAGACGAGCTGGTGGTAGGGAGCAGCACCATTGCCCCCAGGGGATGCCAGACATATCCGGAATTTTCTTATGAATGGCTGGAAGCGGAATTCGATACGGTGGAAAAACGGAGCGCGGACCCTTTTTACATATCAGAAGAGGCAAAACGGGAAATCAGGGAAGCGGACCGTTACTGGAAAGGAAAAACCACCAGTGAACTGGCAACGGCTTATATGGAGCCCGAAACATTGACTGCTATGGAACACAACATGTTTACGCCGGGAAACTATTTTTATAACGGGGTAGGCCATGTGACGGTTCAGTATGAGAAGGTGCTTGCCATAGGATTCGAGGGAATCCGTGCCGAAGCGGAAAAACTGCTTTCGGAATGCGATTTCGGCGACGGAAACTATGCGAGAAAAGCGCGTTTCCTGCAGGCGGTTATTATCAGCTGCAATGCGGTAATGGCTTATGCAAAACGGTATGCTTTGCTGGCAAAGCAGATGGCTTCGGAATGCAAGGATGCCGCAAGGCGGGTGGAACTTCTGCAGATTAGCGCAAACTGCAGCAAAGTGCCGGCAAAAGGGGCGGAAACTTTCTATGAGGCATGCCAGTCCTTCTGGTTTGTGCAGCAGCTTTTACAGCTGGAATCCAGCGGACATTCCATTTCTCCCGGACGTTTTGACCAGTATATGTACCCGTATTATGAAGCGGACAGGAAGAAGGGGACACTGAGCAAGGAGTTTGCCCAGGAACTGATTGACTGTATCTGGGTAAAATTAAATGATTTAAATAAATGCAGGGATGCTGCTTCCGCAGAAGGGTTTGCGGGCTACAGCCTGTTCCAGAACCTGATTGCAGGCGGACAGAACGGGGACGGTGTGGATGTCACCAATGATTTATCCTTTATGACGATTCAGGCGTCCATGCATGTGCAGCTGCCCCAGCCTTCCTTCTCGGTAAGGGTATGGAACGGTACGCCCCATGAATTTCTTATCAAGGCAGCGGAACTGACAAGGACGGGAGTCGGGCTTCCGGCGTACTACAATGATGAAGTCATTATTCCGGCACTGATAAACCGGGGGCTTACGTTAAAGGATGCCAGGGAATACAACATCATCGGCTGTGTGGAACCGCAGAAGGCGGGCAAGACAGAAGGCTGGCATGACGCCGCATTCTTTAATATGTGCCGTCCTATGGAACTGGTATTTTCCCAAGGTCGGGATAAAGGCGTCCAAGTGGGCGTAGTGACAAAACCGGTAGAGGAAATGCAGGAGTTCGAAGAATTTTACGATGCTTATAAAGAGCAGATGAATTATATGATTAAACTGCTGGTAAATGCGGACAACGCTATTGATGTGGCGCATGCCGAAAGATGTCCGCTGCCCTTCCTTTCCTGTATGGTGGATGATTGCATGAACAGAGGGCTTTCGGTCCAGGAAGGCGGCGCAATCTATAACTTTACCGGACCTCAGGGCTTTGGCGTGGCAAATATGGCGGACGCCCTTTATGCGGTAAAGACTCTGGTATTCGATGAGCATAAAGTGACATTGAAGGAATTTAAAGAGGCGCTGGCTACCAATTACGGAAAAGGTCTGACAAAAGATATGGTAGGCAATATGACGGCGCAGATTGCCATGGGATTAAAGGCAGCCGGCCAGGATATCGGGGAAAAAGAAATTGCCGCTATTATGAAGACGGTAATCGAGACTTCCGAGATGCCTGCTGTTAAAGAGAACGGCGAACGCCTGCTGAAACTGATTGGCGAAGTGCCGAAATTCGGCAATGATATTCCTGAGGTGGACGCTTTTGCCAGAGATGTGGCATATACCTATACGAGACCTTTGCAGGAATATAAAAATCCGAGAGGCGGTATTTTCCAAGCCGGGTTATATCCGGTATCGGCCAATGTGCCGCTGGGAGCACAGACCGGGGCAACGCCGGACGGAAGACTGGCAGGCACACCGGTGGCAGACGGGGTATCCCCTTCTGCAGGCAAGGATGTGAACGGACCTACGGCAGCAGCCAATTCCGTAGCAAGGCTGGATCATTATATTGCCTCCAACGGAACGCTGTTTAACCAGAAATTCCATCCTTCCGCCCTTAGCGGAAAAGAAGGGCTGGAAAAGTTCGTGGCTCTTATCCGTGCATATTTTGACCAGAAGGGAAGCCATATGCAGTTTAATGTTGTCAGCCGGGAAACTCTGCTGGATGCCCAGAAGAATCCGGAAAAATACAAGCACCTGGTAGTAAGGGTGGCCGGATACAGTGCCTTGTTCACCACGCTGTCCCGTTCGCTGCAGGATGATATTATCAACAGGACGGAGCAGGGCTTCGGAGCATAAAAGCGTTATATAGGGAAAGGAAAGAAAATGGAAGCTTACAGGCAGACGAAAGGACGTATTTTTGATATCCAGAAGTTTTCCATCCATGACGGGGACGGTATCCGCACCATCGTATTTTTAAAGGGCTGTGTGCTTCGCTGCAGATGGTGCTGCAACCCGGAATCCCAGGAGTATCCGATTCAGACTATGATAGTGGCAGGAGAGGAGAAAATTATTGGACGGGATGTAACGGTGGATGAAGTGATAAAAACGGTGGAGCAGGACCGGCCTTATTATTACCGTTCCGGGGGAGGGCTGACTTTGTCCGGGGGAGAGAGCTTATGCCAGCCGGAATTTGCAAGGGATTTGCTGCGGGCTGCAAAAGAAAACGGGATAAATACTGCCATGGAAAGCATGGCGTGCGCGAAATACGAAGTGATTGAAAGCATTCTGCCCTATTTAGACCATTATCTGCTGGATATTAAGCATATGAATCCTGCAAAGCATAAGGAATTTACAGGAAGAAGCAATGAACTGATGCTGGAAAACGCAAAAAAAATTGCCCGTTCCGGCAGCACAAGGCTTAGCATACGGATACCGGTCATTCCCACTTTCAACGACAGTGAGGAAGAAATCCGTGCCATTGCAGCCTATGCAAAGGAGTTACATAATATAGAAAAGATACATCTTCTTCCTTATCATAGACTGGGACAGGATAAATACGAAGGCCTGGGCAGGGAGTATCTGATGAAAGATATTCTTCCGCCTGGGGCGGAGCATATGGAAATGCTGAAACATGCGGCAGAGTTAGAATCCGGTCTGGCATGCCAGATTGGCGGATAAGAAATGGAGAGGATTATGGGAATGCAGGACAGCTTGTCAACGGAGGGAAAAACCAGAATTGTTCAGGAACTGGTACCGGGCAAACAGATTACTATTGCCCATCTGATAGCCAATCCGGATAAAATCTTGTATGAAAAGCTGGGGCTTGACCCCAGTGTGGATTATTCCAGATCCGCAATCGGGGTGCTGACAATCAGCCCGGCGGAAACGGCGGTCATAGCGGCGGATATTGCGGTAAAAGCGGCAGGAATTGAATTAGGCTTCGTGGACAGGTTCAGCGGTACCCTCATTGTTACCGGAACGGTATCAGAAACGGAAGCTTCTTTACGGGCGGTACTGGAGTATACAAAAGAACAGATGGGATTTGCCGTATGCCCTCTTACGCGGACTTAACAGGACCGTTTCGGGAATACTTAAAGGGCGTTTTCCCTGCAGATTTGTGCCGCTGTGAGGCGGCATGGAGGTTGGCATGAAGAAGATTATATTAATGGGCAGAAGTGAGTGCGGGAAGACTACCCTGACCCAAGCGCTGAAGGGGGAGCATATCCAATATCACAAGACCCAGTATATCAATTACTTTGATGTGATTATCGATACGCCAGGGGAATATATTCAGACCAAGCAGTTGGGTTATGCCTTGGCGCTTTATGCCTATGAAGCGGATATCGTGGGGCTGCTGCTGTCTGCGACGGAGCCGTATTCGCTGTATCCGCCCAATGTTACCTGTATGGTGAACCGGGAAGTGGTGGGGATTGTGACAAAGATTCATGAAAAAGATGCAAATCCTCAAAGGGCAGAGCGGTGGCTGAGGCTGACAGGGTGCAAAAAAATATTTTTTGTGGATTCCAAAAAACAGGAAGGAATCCCTGAGATTCTGGAGTACCTTCGGGAAGAAGGGGATGTAATGCCTTGGGAAAAATCCACATGAAAACAAGTTGACGCATGTTGTTTTCTGTGGTATTATAGAGTTACAAACAACAAAAAACCAACATAACGCATATAAATCTAAGGAGGATAAGGGAATTATGTTGAATGAGTACGAAATCAAAAAAGAAATGTGTGAAATTGGCAAAAGAGTTTACAACCGCGGTATGGTTGCTGCCAATGACGGTAATTTTTCCGTAAAACTTAATGACAATGAATTCCTCTGCACACCTACCGGTGTAAGCAAAGGTTTCATGACTCCGGAATACATCTGTAAAGTAGATGCAGAAGGAAAAGTAATCCAGGCAAACAAAGGATTTAAGCCTTCTTCCGAAATCAAGATGCATATGAGGGTATATAAGGAGAGACCTGACGTGCAGTCAGTAGTACATGCTCATCCTCTGTATGCTACCAGCTTTGCAATTGCAGGAATTCCGCTGACACAGCCGATTATGCCTGAGGCAGTTATTGCTTTGGGATGCGTACCGATTGCTGAATACGGCACACCTTCTACCAACGAAATTCCCGATGCGGTTTCCAAATATCTGCAGCATTATGATGCAGTGCTGTTGGCGAACCATGGTGCTTTAGCATATTCCGATTCCCTTTTAAACGCATATCATAAGATGGAATCCTTGGAATTTTATGCACGTTTGCTGTATCAGTCAAAGGTTCTGGGCGGACCGAAGGAATTGTCCCAGGAACAGGTTGAGAGATTATATGAGATTAGAAGACAGTTTGGCCTGAAAGGCAAACATCCCGCAGATTTGTGTCCTAATGCAAAAGCCGGAAAACCCAGCTGCCATAGCTGCGGCGCATCCTGCAGCGGAGCATGCTCTGACGGCAAGTCGGATGCAGACCTGGTAGCTTCTATTACAAAGAAAGTAATGGAACAGCTTGGGTTATAAGCAGAGGGCTTGAGTGCAGAAAAGAGGTAGACCATGAATGAACAGCTAATCTGTCAGGTGGTAGAACAGGCAGTACGGGAAGCCGGCAAGGCTGTCATGACGCTGGAAACAGCAAAGAAGCTTATCGATAAAGTGGAAAAGAAAGCAGAAGAAATGGGGCTTGCCGTTATTATAGCAGTTGCTGATAAGGCGGCGCGGCCGGTTGCTATCCACTGTATGGATGATGCTTACATAGCCAGCTTTGATATTGCACTGAATAAAGCGTATACTTCCGCAGGGCTTAAAATGTCTACGGCAGAACTTTCCAGGCTTAGCGCCCCCGGACAGCCCCTTTACGGTATACAGCATACCAATGAAGGAAAGATAGTGATTTTCGGCGGAGGGGAAGTGCTTGAAGTGAACGGGAAGATAGCAGGAGCCTTGGGAGTAAGCGGAGGAACGCTGGAACAGGATACCTTTTTGGCAGCATATGGGCGGGAGGTATTCGGACAAATTGTATAAGTCATAAAAGAAAGGGATGATAAAGCGGTGGCAGTAAGTGAACAACTGGTACAGGATGTGGTAAAAGAAGTTGTTGCCAAGCTTCAGATTGATGCCGGCGTAAGCGGAAACAAAGGTGTATTTGCCGATATGAACACGGCAATTGAAGCGGCAAAGCAGGCACAGAAAAAAGTGCAGTCTATGTCCATGGACCAAAGGGAAAAGATTATTACAATTATCAGAAGAAAGACGAAAGAAAATGCAGAGCTTCTTGCACGTATGGGCGTACAGGAAACAGGCATGGGAAACGTAGGCCATAAAATATTGAAACATCATCTGGTAGCAGAGAGAACACCGGGCACGGAGGATATTACCACAACGGCCTGGTCGGGGGACAGGGGACTTACCTTGGTGGAAATGGGACCTTTCGGGGTTATCGGTGCCATTACTCCTTGTACCAATCCTACCGAAACGATTATCTGCAATACGATAGGTATGCTGGCAGGCGGCAATACAGTAGTATTCAACCCTCATCCTGCAGCAATAAAGACTTCCATATTTGCAATCAATATGTTAAATGAAGCCTCTGTGGAAGCAGGCGGACCGGATACAATCGCATGTACGGTGGAAAAGCCTACATTGGAAACAAGCAACATTATGATGAAACACAAAGATATCTCGCTGTTAGTAGCAACCGGCGGTCCGGGAGTAGTAACGGCAGTTCTTTCCTCCGGAAAAAGAGGTATCGGGGCAGGGGCAGGCAATCCTCCGGCATTGGTTGATGAAACAGCGGATGTGCGGAAAGCGGCAGAAGATATTGTAAACGGATGTACCTTCGACAACAACCTTCCTTGTATCGCTGAAAAAGAAATCGTGGCGGTGGACAGCGTAGCGGACGAACTGATGCATTATATGATCAGTGAGCAGGGCTGCTACCGGATCAGCAAGGAAGAGCAGGATAAGCTGACTAGCGTAGTTCTTACACCTAAGGGACTGAACAGGAAATGCGTAGGAAGGAGCGCAAAGGTTCTGCTTTCCATGATAGGAATTGATGTTCCCGATAATATCCGCTGCATCGTATTTGAAGGCGAAAAAGAACATCCTCTTATTTCAGAAGAGCTGATGATGCCGATTCTGGGTGTAGTAAGAGCAAAGGATTTTGACGATGCGGTAGAAAAAGCGGTATGGCTGGAGCACGGCAACAGACATTCGGCACATATCCATTCCAAAAACGTGGATAATATTACAAAATATGCGAAAGCAATAGATACTGCAATCCTTGTAAAGAATGCACCTTCTTATGCGGCACTGGGCTTTGGCGGCGAAGGCTACTGTACCTTTACCATTGCCAGCAGGACAGGCGAGGGGCTGACCAGCGCCAGCGCATTTACGAAGAGAAGACGCTGTGTTATGTCGGACAGTCTTTGCATCAGATAGAAAAAGGAGGAAAACCCCAAGTTTGTGTCTGCGCTGCATCCACAAACTTGAAATGCGCGATAAAGCAGCGCGGAAATGAGGAAAACTATGAGCAATATAAACACAATCGATGTGGAAGCGGTAGTAAAACAGGTGCTGGAAAGCATGTCGGGCCGCAGCATGACGGGCGGAAATACCGCAGCCGGCGGACAGATACCGAAGACGGCAAGGGTTGCTATGCTGACCGCATTGGAAAAATATGAAGTAAAGGAATTTCCTATTCCTGAAGTCGGGGACGGGGATATTTTAGTAAAGGTAGAAGGCTGCGGTATCTGCGGTACGGATGCCCATGAATTCAAGAGAGATCCCTTCGGATTAATACCGGTGGCATTAGGCCATGAAGGTACAGGGGAAATCGTAAAGATGGGTAAAAACGTAAAGGCTGACAGCGCAGGAAAGCCTTTAAAGATTGGCGATAAAGTAGTTACCTGCATGATATTTAAAGACAACCCGGATATTACCATGTTCGATTTGAACAAACAGAATGTGGGCGGCGCCGATGTATACGGACTTCTTCCGGACGATGACATTCATTTGAACGGATGGTTCTCCGACTACATATTAATCAGGGAAGGCTCTACCGTTTTCAATGTCAGCGATTTGGATTTAAAATCAAGAATTCTGATTGAGCCCTGCGCCGTATTGATTCACGCGGTAGAACGTGCAAAGACTACAGGCATCCTCCGCTTCAACAGCAGGGTAGTAGTACAGGGCTGCGGACCTATCGGTCTTATCTGTATTGCGGTTCTGCGTACGATGGGAATCGAGAATATCGTAGCAGTGGACGGGGAGCAGAAACGCCTTGACTTTGCAAAAGAGATGGGTGCGGAGAAATCCGTAAACTTCAAGGATCACAAGGGAATCGAAGCATTGGCAAAAGCAGTGGAAGACGCTTTCGGCGGTTATCCGGCAGATTTCGCATTCCAGTGTACAGGTTCACCGGCAGCACATTCCAATATTTATAAATTTATCCGCAACGGCGGCGGTCTGTGCGAACTTGGATTCTTCATCAACGGAGGAGACGCAACGATTAACCCTCATTTTGATATCTGTTCCAAAGAGATTACAACGGTAGGCTCCTGGGTATATACCTTAAGGGATTATGCGACTACTTTTGATTTCTTAAAGAGAGCAAAGGGAATCGGGCTTCCGATTGATAAGCTGATTACTCATGAGTTCCCGCTAGACCAGATTAATGAAGCGCATGTAACGAACCTGAAAATGGAAGGCCTGAAAATAGCAATTATCAATAAGTAGAGTAGAAGTGGAGTTAAGCTATGGGAGAAGCAGTAGGAATCATAGAAGTATTCGGACTTGCAACAGCATTTGCAGCAGCGGACGCGGGATGTAAAGCCGCTAATGTAACGATTGAGAATTTCGATAAGAATAAACCGGCCAATGCGGATGCGCTCCCTGTGCCGCTTATCGTAATGATAAAATTCCGCGGAACCATATCGGACGTCAGGGCAGCCGTTGCGGCGGCAAAGCAAAGGGCGGAAGAACTTGCCGGCGTCGTGGCAACCCACGAAATCGCAAGCCCTGAGGCAGATACGGAAAAAATGCTTAGACTTAGCGGTATGGATAAGGTATAATAAATAAAGAACCAAAATCAGCAGTAGCCCGTACAGTAC
>DNJW01000308.1:9462-9624 GCA_003488965.1 Lachnospiraceae bacterium
AGGGCGGATGCGGAACTGGAATAATAGCGGAACTGGAATCAGCAGGAGCCCATACAATGCCCAGAGAATTTCTGGACGCAAAGCGGTCAGAAATTGCTCTGCCGGCTCAAGGCATTGGAAGGGCGGATGCGGAACTGGAATCAGCAGTAGCCCGTACAGTAC
>DNJW01000308.1:9941-14244 GCA_003488965.1 Lachnospiraceae bacterium
GAAGGGCGGATGCGGAACTGGAATTAGGAGGATAAAAATGACACAGTTGGCTTTGGGTATGATAGAGACAAGGGGCCTTACAGCAGCCATTGAAGCATCGGATGCGATGATAAAAGCGGCAGAGGTTACATTGATTGGAACAGAGAAAATCGGTTCCGGTCTGGTAACGGTTATGGTCCGCGGCGATGTAGGTGCCGTAAAGGCTGCGGTAGAAGCAGGCAGCGTAAGGGCGGCAAGCCTTGGCGAATTAGTAGCTACTCATGTAATACCGAGACCTCACAGCGATGTAGAGAAAATCTTACCGCTGATTTAATCTGGGGCAGCGCCACTAAGGCAGGAAGAGAAAAGGAGAAAGAATCATGGGAAACGCATATGGGTTCTTTGAAATTCCAAGTACGACGGCGGCAATAGATGCGCTTGATATTATGTGCAAGACAGCGGATGTGGAGTTTATCACATGGGAGAAAAAGCTGGGCGGCAGACTGGTTACGATTATCATACGGGGAAGTGTATCAGATGTGACACAAGCGATAGAAACTGCTGCACATAGTGCAATCAAGAAACCGGCAGCTACAGTGGTAATTGCCAATCCCCATGAAGAAATCATTAAATTGGTGAAAAAAAGCGCCAGCCGGTTGACAAATATTTCAACGGCATGGAATGATGAAATGGAGTAGCATATGGCGGAACAAAAAAACTCGGCAAGAAAAACTCCGGCGAAAGCCGAAGACAATAAAACTAAAAAAGCAGAAACAGTTAAATCAGAAGCAATAGAAACTGAAACAGTAAAAGTAGAGCCAAAGGAGGAAAAAAGGATGGCACAGGAAGCATTAGGTATGGTAGAAACAAGAGGTTTGGTAGCATCTATTGAGGCAGCAGATGCAATGTTAAAGGCAGCAAACGTAACATTGGTAGGAACAGAGAAAATCGGTTCCGGTCTGGTAAGCGTTATGGTACGCGGTGATGTAGGCGCAGTAAATGCTGCTGTAGAAGCAGGAAGCGCAAGCGCATCAAGACTTGGCGAATTAGTAGCGACACACGTAATTCCCAGACCTCATACAGATGTTGAGAAGATTCTTCCCGTTCTGAAATAAGAGACGGATTGACAATGGACATGGGCGGGCGCTGCCCGCCCATAAGTTTTTGAGGAAGTTCTGGAGGAAAACAGACCATGGATAATAATAATATGGCAGGCAGCATGGCGAATGGCCAGATAGAACAGATTGCCAGAATGGTAATGGAAGCAATGAATCAGAAACAGGATACAGGAAAAGGGTATATGGTTCCTGTAGGAGTATCCGCAAGACATGTGCATCTGACGCAGGAGCATGTGGAAGTCCTTTTTGGGGAAGGATATCATTTGACAAAGAAAAAGGAGCTGATGGGCGGACAGTTTGCATCTAACGAACTTGTGACGATTGTAGGCCTGAAGCTTAGAGCAATAGAAAACGTAAGAATCTTAGGGCCTGTAAGGAGCAAATCCCAGGTGGAAATTTCTTCTACAGATGCCATTAAGTTAGGAGTGAAGGCTCCCATCAGGGAGTCCGGAAACGTGGCCGGAAGCGCACCTATCGCATTGGTTGGCCCGAAAGGAGCTTTGTATCTGAAGGAAGGATGTATCGTTGCCAAGAGACATATTCATATGTCCCCGAAGGATGCTATGGCAGCCGGTGCCCATGACGGAGATATCGTGTCGGTGAAGGCGGATAACGAAAGAGGTACCGTATTCAATAATGTACAGGTAAGAGTGGACGAGAGTTTTACACTGGAAATGCATATTGATACGGACGAAGCGAACGCAGCAAAGATTGCCACCGGAGACACCGTAAGGATTATTAACGGATAGCAGAACGGAGAGGATTTTCGGCGGCGTAGTCTGCTTGGACGGTTCGTATCAGATGATAGAAAGGCATGGTTATACATATGCTCATAGGTAAAGTAGTTGGAAGCGTTGTTTCCACAAGGAAAAGTGAAAAGTTAATAGGCAATAAGTTTATGGTTGTTGAACTGGCAGAAAAAATGAGCAACGGAGGAAACCAGATGATTGCCATTGATAACATCGGTGCAGGAATCGGAGAATTCGTGTTAATCGCTACCGGAAGCGCGGCTAGAATCGGCTGTGATATGGAAAAGGTACCGATAGATGCAGCAATTGTAGGAATCATTGATGACGGAAGGCAATGGATGCAGAAATGAGCGGAGTAGAAAGTATAAAAACTGGTCTGACAGAGAAAAAAAGTCTGACAGAGAAAACAAGCATAGAAGAATTAAGTGCTATATTGCGCCAAAACGGTATAGTAGGCGCGGGAGGCGCCGGCTTTCCTACTTATGCCAAGCTGGATAAACGGGCGGATACTATTATTATGAACTGTGCGGAATGCGAGCCGCTTTTGAAACTGCATAGGCAGCTTTTGGAGCAGGAAGCCTTTGAAATCGTAAAAACTTTTCATTTGATTGCCAAGTGCGTAGGGGCTAAGGAAGCGGTTATCGGCATAAAAAAAGCATATAAGAAGACGATAGAGGCTTTGAAAGGCTGTATCGGAGAATACCCTGAAATAAGGCTTGGGCTTTTGGACGAAGTCTATCCGGCAGGAGACGAAGTAGTCCTGATTTATGAAGTGACCGGAAAAGTAGTTCCGCCCGGCGGTCTTCCGATTGAAAGCGGTGTAGCGGTATTTAACGTAGAAACGGTATATAACATATATAAGGCTGCTGCGCTTGGCCGTCCGGTAGAGGATAAACTGGTATCCATCGTAGGTGAAGTGGAGAACCCGGTTACCGTAAGAGTTCCTTTGGGATGTACTATTGAGGAGGCGGTAAGCCAGGCAGGAAAAATTACCGTAAAGAACCCGGTTTTCTTTATCGGGGGACCTATGATGGGATTCGAAGGAAGCGGCCTGCTGCCGGTAACCAAGACTACCAATGCAATACTGGTTTTGCCGGAAGAACATTTGCTGATTCAAAGGAAAAGAAGAAAATCTTCCATAGATTTAAAACGTGCGGCGGCAGCCTGCTGTCAATGTACGATGTGTACAGATCTTTGTCCGAGACACTTGCTGGGGCATCCGATAGAGCCACATAAATTTATGAGAGCTGCAACGTGCAAGGATATACAGGATACAGATATTTTCTTAAATACAATGTTTTGTTCTTCCTGTGGCTTGTGCGAGAATTACTCTTGTATGCAGGGGCTTTCCCCCCGCTCTTTGATAGCGGATTACAAGGCCGGCCTAAGGAGCCATGGAATAAAACCGCCGAAGGTGGAGGCGGCGCCTGTAGCGGAAGAAAGGCAGTACAGGAAGGCACCGATGGAACGCCTGATGGCAAGGCTGGATTTGACAAAATATGACAGACCGGCTCCCATTACCGCTTTGTCGGGAGAAATCAAGAGGGTAAAGCTGATGTGCAGCCAGCACATCGGAGCCCCGGCGGTTCCGGTAGTAAAAGAGATGGATATGGTGGAGAAGGGGCAGATGATAGCAAAGCCTGCGGACGGACTAAGCGTTGCTATTCATGCTTCTATCAGCGGAAAAGTAGTGGAAGTAACAGAAAAATATGTTATAATTCAAAAGTAGGAAGGTTGTACATAATATGAATAAGGCAATCGGAATGGTGGAATACAAAACAGTTTCGTCAGGGGTAACGGCAGCGGATGCTATGGTAAAGACTTCGGAAGTAGATATCATAGAAGCGCAGACAGTATGCCCGGGCAAATATATTGCGGTAATCAGCGGTGATTTAAGCGCAGTAAGGGCAGCGGTAGATACGGCGAAGAAAAACTACGGGAAGCACCTGATCAACAGTTTTGTTCTCGGAAATCCCCATGAATCCATATTCCCTGCAATCTATGGTGCAACACAGATAGAAGGGGTCAGTGCCTTGGGCATACTGGAGACTTATGATGCGGCATCCATTATTGTAGCGGCGGATATTGCGGCGAAAACTGCAATTGTATCATTGATTGAATTACGTATTGCCCGCGGTATGTGCGGCAAATCCTATATGATGCTGACTGGGGAAGTAGCGGCTGTCAACGCTGCTATAGAGAAAGCAAAAAATGAAATCGGGGCCGACGGCATGTATCTGGATTCCACTGTAATTGCACATCCCGATGAAAAAATGTGCCGTGCGATATTATAAAGGCAGAAATGAGAAGCGGCGACAGTTTGCAACAGCATAAAACGTAAAAGATGCTGCAGTTTGGTGACACAGAAGCCTGGACTGCAGCTTTCTTACCTTATAGGAAACTGCGTCAAAAGACGCATGCATTCACAAGTTCGCAATGCGAACTTGCAGAGAGTGC
>DNJW01000041.1:0-2910 GCA_003488965.1 Lachnospiraceae bacterium
TGTAAAAATATCGTTAATACTTACAAAAAAGAAAAAAATAGAAAAAGATTTTGTAACATAATGCACAAAAAATGAGGAACGGTTGTAAAAAGAAGGGAAAAATGATAATATGTTTAATATGTTGCAGGGAGAAACGGTAACGGAGAATGGTGGGAGGAAAACGAATGGACGGTTTTATGGATAAAATTGCACAAAAACTGAGCGCTCAGGAAGCAATACGGGCAAATGCGGCTGCGGATGCTGCGCAAATGGAAAGGCTGGAAGCTCAGGTGGCAGAGTATGACGCATGTATAAAAGAAATGCGGAAATTGAATCTGCGGAATGCAGAAAATGAACAAAAACTGAAAGAAATGCTGGAAAAAGTCAACAGACAGATGAAAATTGTTTTAAGTAAAAACAGCGAACAGATGGATCAGCTTATCAAAAAGAGTGACGAACAGATAGAACGGCTGGCAGAAAACAGCAATCAACAGATAGACCGTCTGATGGAAAATGCCAATGAGAGGATAGCGCAGTTTGCAGAAAACAGCAATGAGCAGATAAGTCAGTTTGTGGAAAAGGGCAGCGGCCAGATTCTGCAGATGGCAGAAGAATGTATGAAGAAGCTGCAAAGTGCAGAGGAAAGCATAGCGGAAACAGAAAAAAGAGGAGAAGAAGTGAGGGAACTGTTGGAAGGAATGCAGACACTGCTTTCAGACAATGCAGTAAAAATGGAAGAAATGTTCCGGCAGGCGGATGATTTTGTACATAGAGAAAATGTAAAAGTTTACCGTAATGTGCAGGCAGCCACTGCAGAGGAACTGGGGAAACAGACACAGACAGTGATAAGCGGCCAGCAGGAAATTGCCGGAAAAAATAAAAAGCTGTATGTGATAAGTATTTTGGCGCTCATAACGTCAATCGCTAATTTAGGTCTTTTGATTGCGTATATGACAATGCTACATTAATTTTTAAAGGAGCGGCAGGGATGGGAAAACAAATCTGGAAGCCGGGAAATATGCTTTACCCTTTGCCGGTAGTTCTGGTAAGTGTGGCGGATAGGGACGGAGAAAAGAATGTGTTTACGGTGGCATGGACCGGGACGGTCTGCAGTGAACCGCCGATGGTATCGATTTCGGTCCGGCCGGAACGGTATTCTTATCATATGATAAAGGAAACAGGGGAGTTTGTCATTAACCTGACAACGGAGAAGCTTGCTTATGCCACGGATTACTGCGGTGTTGTGAGCGGACGCAATGAGGATAAGTTTAAAAAGACGAATCTGACTCCTGTAAAGGCCGATATTGTAAAGGCTCCCATGATAGAAGAAAGCCCGGTGAATATTGAGTGTGCAGTAAAAGAGATTAGGAATCTGGGAAGCCATGATATGTTTATAGCCCAGGTTGCAGCAGTGCACGCGGATGAGAAATATATGGATGGAAATAATAAATTCCATTTTGAGGATGCGCATCCGATTGTATATTCCCATGGAGTATATATGGCGCTTGGAAAGAAAATCGGAACCTTTGGCTATAGTGTGCGGAGAACATCTGGCGCTCGCAGCAGGAGCGCCTCCGTAAAGAGGCATTAAGGTTGTTTTGGATGGAGAAGGCTCCCCCTTACAATGGAGTCGGCTCCATATTTTTTTCTGATGGAATCCAAGGCCTGATCCAGCTTCTGCTGTTTTGCAATGGGTATGGAATGCCCAGAGGACGCAGAAAAAGGCACTGTAAAAGATGCGCCAGAAGGCATTGAGGAAGAGGGCGCTGTTTCTTCCATATCAAAAAGGCTTAGCTGGACGGGTTCGTTTTCCGGCACCAGTTTGGAAGTACGGATACCCAAAAGCCGTATGGGCGTGCCGTCCCACAATTCATCGAATAAAAGGCAGGACTTTTCATAAATGATGTCCGTGTTATAAACCGGCACATCAAGAGTGATCTGGTGGGAAACTTTGCGGAAAGTGCTGTATTTGATTTCCGTGCTTATCATTCCCGCCAGCTGGCGGGATTTTCTGAGCCTTCCGGCAACGCTTTCCGCAAGAGAAAGGAGTACGTGGCAAGCGCTGTCTCTGTCGGAAATATCTTCCTTAAGTGTGGTGGAATTACCGATGCCTTTTGAATCGCTCTGCTCTGTAATTACATTGGAATCGTCAATGCCGTTAGCATATTCCCACAATAATATGCCATGGCTTTTTAAATGGGATGCCAGGATTGTTTTGTCTGCCGCCGCTAAATCGCCGATAGTAAGTATTTCAAGTTTCCGCAGCGTTTCTGCGCTGGAACGGCCGCACATATATAGGGAAGAAACGGGCAGAGACCACATTTTTTCCCGGATTTCAGCGGAATAAAGGGTATGAACCAGATTGGGTTTTTTGAAGTCGGATGCCATTTTGGCAAGGACTTTCTTATCGGATATGCCAATATTCACCGTATAACCGAATTTGCTATAAATGGAGTCCTTAATTTTAACGGCAGCATGAAAAGGCTCCCCGTATCTGGAAGCAACCGATGTATAGTTCATATAACATTCATCTACACTGACTTGTTCGATGTCCGGACAGATGCCGGAGAGAAAGTCCATCAATTCCGCGGAGCGCTGACGGTAAAGTGTCTGGTCCGGTGAATGGAGAGTCAGGTGGGGGCATTTCCGGAAAGCATTGACAATCGGTTCGCCGGTTACGATACCGAAAGCTTTTGCCGGAATAGATTTCGCTAGGACCACCCCATGGCGTTTTTCTATATCTCCTCCTATAATGGAGGGAATTTCCCTTAAATCTATATCAGCCCCATGGGCAAGATTGTCCAGGGCGCTCCAGCTTAAGTAAGCGGAGTTGACGTCGATGTGAAAAATAATTTTATGCATAGAGTACCTCGCGGGGGATTGGTATTTTCATATTGTCAGAGCGACCGCCCAGCCGAAAGTATATTCCTC
>DNJW01000041.1:3221-7761 GCA_003488965.1 Lachnospiraceae bacterium
GCGCTCCCGCTCCACAAAAAACGTTAGCATAGTGTATGTAGAAATATTTTTTGTCTGTGCTAGGTTATCGGATGCCGATATATTATTTCCCTTGTCTTTGTATCGAGAAGCAGTCCAGCCGGAAACATATTCCTTGAGGAGCCCCTTAAAAAGCGTCGGCACTTGGTGAGGTATTATCGAACCTAGTGTCCGTTACGCTTTTTGTGGAGCGGGAGCGCGGCGACGGAGGAATATGTTTCCGGCTGGACGGACTGTCAGCCAATACAAAAACAATAACTTATCCGATTCTCCTGCACTTATTGTACCACACCTCTCCCCCTTTACAACTAAAATAAATACTGCTAGAATAAATCTGTTACAATTTTATAACCCAAAACGGGCAAAATAGACACTACGGATTCCTACGGCTGGCAAAAAGAATTTTGCCTATGTGGAAAGTACTTATAGAAATGGAATGAATTACAGAATATGAAAAAAATTACAAAGAATTACAGACATTTGCAGGTAAGAGCAGTACAAATAGCGGTATTGGCAATTATTACCTTTATTTTTCTTATGCCGGGATATATTAAGATTGAAAATACGGGAAACAATAAGTTTACGATACTTTTGAACGGAACCTATGTGGGTACGTTGGGAGACGGTTCGGAAGCGGAGGAATACTTAAAGCAGGCGCGCAGGATGGTGGCTGGCAATGGCGATGAACTGGTGCTGATTGACAGCAATCTGGAGTGCATAGGCGAGGAGGTGTTCTGGGGGCATATTGACAGTGGGGAAACCGTGGTAGGAAATATGGTTCAGGTACTGGAGGATAATGTCAAGCATACATTGCACCGCTCTTATACGGTGAAGGTGAATGATTATACAGTGAATCTGGCAAGCAAGGATGAGGTTCTTAAGCTGCTGCACTCTTCCATCGGGAAATATGATGAGCAGGGATATTATGATGTAGAACTTGTGCTGGATTCCACAAGGGAGCTCAATGTGCTTACTACGGCAATCCGTTCCAGGGAGGAACAGCAGCAGGAGGAAGAAGAAAAGGCTCAGGTATTGGCTTCGGTAGGAATATTTAAAACACTGGAGGATATGTTTGAGGAAGTGGAGCCGGCGGTGGAAAAGGATTTTTCCGATTATGAGCTCGGACTTGTTTCATTGGAATTCGGGGATGAGATAGAAGTGGTGGAGTCCTATCTTTCAGAGGATGAACTGACGCCGATAGAGGATGCCATCGAGGAGGTAACAAAAGAGCAGGAAAAGAATCAGATATACGAAGTGGTGCCGGGGGATTCTCTTTCCAAGATAGCGGTAGAAAATGATTTGACAATTGAGAAACTGATTGAAATGAATGAATCCATAGAAAATGAAAATTCCACTATCCGTGCCGGTGACGAAATTATCATAACCGTTCCGGAACCGGAACTTTCGGTGGAACGGCAGGAAGAAATATATTATGAAGAGGACTATGAGGCGGAAATCATTTATGTGGATAACGATGACTGGTATACGACGGAAACGAAAACGTTACAAGAGCCGTCGGCAGGACATAGGAAGGTGGTGGCAGTAGTTTCCTACCGGAATGATGTGGAAACCGGCAGGGAAATTGTGAAAGAGGAAGTGACCTATGAAGCGGTTCCGAAGATTGTGGAGAGGGGAACGAAGATACCGCCTACTTATATTAAGCCGATTTCAGGCGGAAGGCTTTCTTCCGGTTTCGGAAGAAGAAACAGACCGACGAGAGGCGCCAGCACATATCATAAGGGGATAGACTGGGCAACTCCGATAGGAACAGCGGTTATGGCATCTTCCGGAGGAACGGTATCAAGAGCCGGATGGGGAAGCGGATATGGATATGTAGTTTATATCGAGCATGCAGACGGTAGGCAGACCCGCTACGGACATTTAAGCAAGGTGCTGGTTTCCGTGGGACAGACGGTGTCTCAAGGGCAGAAAATTGCACTCAGCGGCAATACGGGAGTCAGCTCCGGACCCCATGTTCACTTTGAAATTTTGATTAACGGTTCTCAGGTGAATCCGCTAAAGTATTTGAACTGATGAAATGAACCATTTACAAATGACATTTTTATGGTATAATCATTAAGATAAGATGTTGCAAAATGAAGCAGCGGAATGAACAAAAAATAAAAATGTATTTTTGTATTTCTGTAAGGATGCCGGCGGAAAGCGGTTGTGGCAGTCCTTCCAGAACAGTTGATATGATAGAGAGATAGAGCAGAGGCCGGAAAGACATTTCCGGCGGCATATAGATAGAGGGTACACCATGGAACAGTTTGCAATTAAAGGTGGTAATCCGTTGGTAGGGGAAGTGGAGATAGGAGGCGCCAAGAATGCGGCGCTTGCTATTCTTGCTGCGGCGATTATGACGGATGAAACCGTATTGATAGAAAATATGCCGGATGTCCGGGATACAAATGTGCTGATTCAGGCAATGGAAAGTATTGGTGTTGTAGTAAAAAGATTAGACAGACATACGGTGAAGATTAATGCGTCCAACATTCATGATGTTGTAATAGAAGATGATTTTATTAAGAAAATAAGGGCATCCTATTACTTGCTGGGGGCTTTGCTTGGAAAATATAAAAAAGCGGAGGTATCGCTGCCGGGAGGCTGCAATATCGGTTTGCGTCCGATTGACCAGCATATTAAAGGATTCCGTGCCCTTGGAGCGGATGTGCGAATCGAGCATGGTATGATTATTACCGATGCAGCACATCTGCATGGAAACCATGTTTATCTTGATGTGGTATCTGTAGGCGCTACGATTAATGTGATGATGGCGGCGGCTATGGCGGAAGGAAAGACAACGATTGAGAATGCGGCCAAGGAGCCCCATGTGGTGGATTTGGCTAACTTTTTAAACAGCATGGGAGCGGATATCAAAGGTGCAGGAACTGATGTCATACGTATCAGAGGGGTATCGAAGCTGCATGGGAGCGAATATGTTATTATACCCGATCAGATAGAGGCAGGGACTTTTATGTTTGCCGCGGCGGTTACCAAAGGAGATGTAACGGTTAAAAATGTGATTCCGAAGCATTTGGAATCCATCAGCGCGAAACTGCTGGAAATTGGATGTGAAGTGGAGGAATCGGATGATGCGGTCCGTGTGGTGGCATCCAAGCCTTTGGGGCATACCCACGTAAAGACTTTGCCATATCCGGGCTTTCCCACGGATATGCAGCCGCAGATTGCGGTGACGCTTGGTCTGTCCATGGGAACAAGTATTGTGACAGAAAGCATATTTGAAAACCGTTTTAAATATGTGGATGAGTTGACACGGATGGGAGCCAGTATCAAGGTAGAGGGGAATACAGCGATTATTGACGGAGTGCCAAAATATACAGGGGCAAGCATCACTGCACCGGATTTGAGGGCAGGAGCAGCATTGGTGATTGCGGGACTGGCAGCAGAAGGGATTACGGTGGTGGATGATATCCGGTTTATACAGAGAGGATATGAAGATTTCCACTTGAAACTGAAGGCTTTGGGCGCACAGATTGAGATGGTGAATACAGAACGGGAACTGCAGAAGTTTAAGCTGAAAGTCGGTTAAAGCGGACGGAGGCATGTTGCCGTATAGATAAAGAAGTTTGTTTCAGAATAAAGAGAAACCCTTTGCTATAGGGAACGGTTTCCTATAGCAAAGGGTATTTCGCCTTATAAGGATATTTTTAGCGAAAAGGAGGATGCGGGTATGGTATATGTATTATTTTTTGTGATTAGTTTTTTGGCTTCTATAGCCGGGGCAATCTGCGGCATTGGAGGCGGGGTGATTATAAAACCCCTGCTGGATTCGTTTGGACTTATGGATGTTAAAACAATTAGTTTTTTATCCGGATGTACGGTTCTTGCTATGAGTACATATTCCTTTGTGGTTTCCAAGATAAAAAAAGAATCGCTGGTGGATATGCGGATAGGGACACCTCTTGCAGTGGGCGCTGCAGCCGGAGGGGTATTAGGGAAAAGCCTGTTTCAAGTTCTGGTACGTTCTTTTGACCAGAATTATGTGGGGGCTATTCAGGCGGGATGTCTGTTGGCAGTAACCTTGGGCACATTGGTTTATACGATATACAAAGCAAAGGTTAAAACTTTGCATGTGACGAATCTGGCGGTATGTCTGCTGGTAGGGCTTGTTCTGGGAGTAATGTCATCGTTTCTAGGCATTGGAGGAGGTCCCATCAACCTAGTGGTGCTGTTCTTTTTTTTCTCCATGCCAACAAAAACAGCAGCGCAAAATTCCTTGTATATCATATTGTTTTCCCAGATTACCAGTCTTTTAAATTCCATTTTTACAGCTACAGTTCCGGCGTTTTCTGTTTTCATTCTGGTTTTGATGGCAGGAGGGGGAATTCTGGGAGGATTCTGCGGAAGAAAGATTAACAAAAAAATTGACGACCATAAGGTGGATGTGCTGTTTATGGCATTGATGGCGGTAATTATCTGCATAAATATATATAATATATATAGGTTTCTGGCTTAACCCTATAAGGTAAAAGACGGGCAGTACGCGAAGCGTACTGCC
>DNJW01000085.1 GCA_003488965.1 Lachnospiraceae bacterium
CAACGAAGCGGGCAGGAGGAACATACAAGGCTGAACAGTTACATAATAACCTTCAAAACCGTTACTGAACAGACTGCCGCACCACACTATATATAGCGGATGGAAAAATGTGCCTTCCCCTCTTCATCCAGTTCCATTATAATATACGAAGGACGTCTTCCCGACTGCCTTGGATAAGTCAGGCTTCCGGGATTTACGGCTATTAACTGCTTCCCGATATCCACCACAGGTTTATGGGTATGGCCGTACATAACAATATCCGCCCCTCTTGCTTCCGCTTCTTCTTTCAGTATTTCATTCCCCATCGCCACATAATAATTATGTCCATGGGTCAGCCATACACAGTAATTTCCTATCTGAAATGTTTTTTCCTTAGGGAGTTCGGAGAAATAATCGTTGTTTCCCGCTATCATCTCTACTGGACACCCAGCGCTCTGGCTGATGAAGTATTCGCTTCCTTCCACATCGCCGCAATGGACTACCATATCCAATGGCTTTTCCCGTTCCAGCGCCTTCAGGTAATTTTTATTCTGGCGATGTGTATCGCTTACTATCAAAATCCGCATATATTTCCTTCCTATAATCTTTTCTTTAGTTCTTCCTTCATCTTGCGCAGTGCTTTTCCTCTATGGCTGATGCTGTTTTTCTCCAAGTCGCTCAGTTCCGCCGTTGTTCTGCCGAATTCCGGCACATAAAATATCGGGTCATAGCCAAAGCCATTTTCCCCTTTTTCTTCGTAATCAATCCTGCCTTCAATTTCCCCATGGGTAATAATTTCTTTACCGTCGGGAAAGACTGCCGCAATAGCGCATACAAACCTTGCCGTTCTGCTTTCCTCCGGAATGCCCTCCAGACGGTTGATAATATTTGCATTCTTTACGGCATAAGGAGTATCCTCTCCCATATATCTGGCAGAATAAATACCCGGTTCCTTATTCAAGGCATCCACCTCCAGCCCTGAATCGTCTGCCAGAACAATTTCCCCGCATACTGCCGCCACAGCCCGTGCTTTTATTGCGGCATTTTCCTCAAAAGTGGTTCCGTCCTCTTCTATCTCTACATCGGCACCTATTTCCTTCATAGAAACCACTTCCCAGTCCGTATCCGATAAAATTTCCTTTATTTCCCGCATTTTGCCCGCATTTCCTGTAGCAAACACTATTTTCCTTTTCATAATATTTTCAGTCCTCCGTCCCCTGCCTTGGTTTCGCCGGCGGTTTGGGACCTATATACTGGTAATAATATGCCTTCATCATACCATTGTATATTTTCCTGTTTTTATCCGCCTTCCGTCCCATATCTCTTTCCGCATATTCATAAGAAGAAATCATATACAGCGACCAGGAATCCAGCATCGCAAACCTCTGTCCCAGTGCAGCATATAAAGACGGCAAATCCGATTCCTCCAGCCTTTCACCATAAGGCGGGTTTGTAATAATAAATCCATATTTTTTCCCATGGCTTAACATATCGATTCCGCGCCTCTGGAAATGAATCAGCTTGTCCACTCCCGCAAGCCTGGCGTTTTCCCTGGCCGCCGCCAGTGCCTTTTCATCAATATCAAAACCCTGGATATCTGTTTCCACCGTCAGATCCGTCATCTCCCTGGCTTCCTCCAAGGTATCATACCATACTCTCTTTCCTGCTATATGCTCCCAGTCCATGGCAGAAAAATCTCTGTTCATTCCCGGTGCCATATTGGCCGCCATCATAGCTGCTTCAATCGGAAACGTACCGCTGCCGCAGAATGGATCCACCAATATCCTGTTTCCCTTCCAAGGAGTAAGCATAATCAATGCCGCCGCAAGATTTTCCGCTATCGGAGCCTGTACCGACATCTTTCTGTATCCCCGCTTATGAAGCGACTCTCCTGTGGTATCCAGTCCTACTGTTACCTCATCCTTGAGCAGGAAAACCCGTACCGGAAATTCTTCCCCGTCCTCTGCAAACCATCCCTGCCGGTAAACTTTTTTCAGGCGTTCCACCATCGCCTTTTTCATAATGGATTGAATATCCGAAGGGCTGAACAGTTTGCTTTTCACACTCCCTGCTTTTTTTACCCAGAATTTTCCGTTTCTGGGTATATATTCCTCCCAAGGCAGATTTGCCGTTCCCTGAAAAAGTTCTTCAAAGGTTTCCGCCCGGAAGCTTCCTATTTTAATCAATATTCTTTCTGCGGTACGCAAAAACACGTTGGCACGGCAAACTGCCTCCTCATCGCCCAGAAAAGTCACCCTGCCGTCTTCCACTTTGCTGATATCATAACCCAAATCAATAATTTCTCTCTTTAAGACTGCTTCCAGCCCAAAATGGCAGGGAGCAATCAGTTCATATTTTTTCATTCTTACAGCCATATTCCTTCTTCTTTATCATTTACAATAATTTATATTAAAGCCTATCCAAGCTTTTTGTCAATCGTTTATGAGGGCTGCTGCCGCTCCCGGTTTTTCCCGGAAAAGGCCAAAAACACCCGGCAGGACGGTACTCCGGCGGCCTGCACCGCTATGAAAGTCCCTTTATTTCTCCCATTCCTTCTTCCCACTCCCCTATAATTCTTTCGCAGTTGTCAACATCAATCTCTTCCACCGCTTCCTTTAACTGCGTAAACATTTCCTTCTGCCATCCTTCATAGCGGTACTGCTCCATTTCCTGAATCACTTCCTCCATCCGGTCCATATCCAGGTCGTCCACCGCTTCCCGCATCTTCTGGAAACATTCCGTCACCATATGGCCGGAGAACTCCTTCTTTCCATCGTCTCCGTCTTCCTCATCCACACAGAAAGGCTCCAATACAGACAAATATCCCATATACTGTTCCAGCATTTCATCTGTATATCTCCGTATCGTTGCCGTATCTCTGGCATTTCCGGCTTTCTCCAGAGCTGCCGCTTTTTCCGACAAGGATATAGCGCCGATTTGTTTGGAAGAGTTCTTCAAGGCATGAACCTCTATGGTATATCCCGGCCAATCTCCTTCCTCCTCCATGGCTTTAATTAATTTTGCCTTTTTATCGATACTATGATAATACACCTTCAAAACCTTCCAGAACAGCTCCTCGCTGACCAGAAACTCCAAAGCATAATCCACATCCAGGTCGCCTACCACTATAGGAGCGGATTTTTCCTTTTCTTTTTCCGGATTATTTGTTATGTAAACTTTTTGAATCTTCTCCATAGGAAGCCACTGTCTTATCTTAGCGGCCAGCAGACGAAGTTCAATAGGCTTTGCCACAAAGTCATTCATTCCCTCCCGGCAGAACATTTCCTTCGTCCCCTCCATGGCATTTGCCGTAAGGGCAATAATCGGTACATCGTCGTATTCCGGATGAAAACGTCTGATAATATGGGTCGTTTCTATTCCGTCCAGTTCCGGCATCATGTGGTCCATAAAAACAATATCGTAGTGGAATTTGGAAATCTTATCCACAGCAGCTTTGCCGCTGGTTACCGTATCTATTTTCATTTTCAGCGGCTCCATAATCCCTTCCGCCACGGTCAGGTTCACCGCATTATCGTCCACAATGAGGATTTCTGCGTCAGGCGCTATAAAATCAAATTCTTTTTCGTCCGTATCACCGGCAAAATTCAGTTTTTCCCCGTTCAGTATCATCGCAATATTCATTGCAAAAAGCGGTTTCCGCAATATCAGCAGATTCGGTATATCATAATTTACATGGTCATAAAATCCAATAAGAAGCACTGCTGTAATCTGAGGATTATTCCGTACAAAGCCTTCCACCATTGCGGAAAACAGAGGATGTTCTATAAAAAGAAATACTTTCTTGTCTTCCGGAAGATTATCCAAATCCTTCGCCGATATTAATAGATATTCCACTCCCAGATTCGTTACATCAGAGCATAAACTTTCCCGTACATAAGGGTTGGAAAACAAGCCTACTGCCAAAACAGAGTCCGGTTCCTTCACGCCTATGCTGGGGGTCTTGTCAACAATCTTCTGAGGAAGGGCGCAATAAAACCGGCTTCCTTTTTCATATTCGCTCTCTACCCAGATGTCCCCGTTCATCAAAGTCAGGAGTCTTTTTGTAATTGCCAGCCCCAGCCCGGTTCCTTCAATATTTCTGTTTCTCTTGCTGTCCACCTGCTGGAAGGACTGGAACAATTTCTCGATATCTTCCTTTTTAATACCGATTCCAGTATCCTCCACAGAAATATGCAGTTCAATCTCATCCGGCTTTAGCTGTTTATAATCCATTTTCATGATAATCCGGCCGTGGGATGTAAATTTGGCAGCATTGTTTACCAGATTCAAAAGCACCTGTTTAATCCTGATATTATCGCCCTGCAGCCCATTGGGAATGTCCGGCGCAATGTCCAGAATCAGTTCCACATCCTTCTCCTTCAGCCTTGTCATCACAATATTTGCCACATCATACACGATGGACATCGGCTCATAATCCACCTCGCTGATATCCATCCTCCCGGATTCTATCTTGGAAAAATCCAGAATGTCATTAATGATAGTAAGCAGCGATTTTCCTGCCTCCTTAATCTGATAAATATATTCCCTTGCAACGGAAGGCAAATCCTCTCTGAGGGTCATTTCCGCCATACCGATTACAGCATTCATCGGAGTCCTGATTTCATGGCTCATATTGGCAAGAAAGTCCGACTTCATATTTCCCGATTTTTCCAGCTCAATATTGGCACGGTAAACAAGATATTTATTATATGCCATTTCCGACAGGACATCCGCAATCATATGCAGAAATTTCGCAGCCCTGTCTATCGTATCCGGTTCCACTACCCTTATCCTTTTTGCGGCCTCCACAGACTCATCCGGGTCTGCCCCGATTTCTTCTGCCAGCTTTCTGACCTTGTCAAAGTCAATCGGATCTGCACGAACCTGGCCGCCGAGAAAGCAGCCCATAAGCTTGCCGTCCGCCACAATAGGCGCGGAAAACTCCACAAGCCCTGCATAACAGGTATAAATAGCCGGTTCCCCTGTTTTTAACGCCATCTCCATTCCCATCTTATCGCATTCCATACAGCGTCTGTAGCCAGTTTCCGTACTTCTCATACATTTCATGCAAAAATCCGAAAAATTAGAACCCTCCGTCACGGCAATTCCGTCCGCATCCGTTGTAAGAGCAGCAATGCCTATAGTCTGGGAAAAACCATCTTGTATTCTTTGCAAACTTTTTACATCAATCAAATCTACTAAATGCAATTCGTAATCCATCAGCTCATCCTCTTTTCTATTGTTTCAGCATATATCCGTTTCCATGGAGTCCTTGAAATGCATACCGGCTGCTCCCGGCCAAATTTTATCCGATTAGTTTTTCGATAGTATCCAGCAGCCTGTCACGGTTAATAGGTTTAAGCAGATAGCTTTGAGGTTTCATAAGAAGAGCCTCTTTAATTTTTTTGCTTTCTGTAACTCCGGTCAAAAAGACTACCGGTATATCCTTTGTGGCATCGGATGCCCTTAATTTCTCCAGCACGGCAGGGCCGTTTTCATCCGGCATTTCATAATCCAGCAAAATCAAGTCCGTTTTTTTATTTTTTAAAAATTTTAAGGCAATTTTACCGCTAAGCGCCGTCGCCACATCATACTTTTCATGCAGATGTTCTTTCACAAGCCTCAGCATCATAGAATTATCATCTATCACCAAAATATGCTTACGCTGCGATGTATTCTCCTCCTGCCCGAAAGAAGGCATGCCCGGCTGTCCCCAAGGAGACGGTGTATTTGCCTGGCCTGCAGCAAAAGGCGCACCGGCCGCTTCTGCGGGGGCATTCCCCTGGGGAGAACCATTCTCTTTACGTTTTGACGCAGCCTTGGCAGCGCTTCTTTTATTCAGCAAAGTTAAAATTCTTTCGCCGATAATCTCTGCGGACAGCGGACGGTACAGCGCCAGCTCAGAAACATTCACCGCTATACGTTCAAACTCATCGCATTCTTCCTTGGAGCCAATGATTACAACCGGGATATTGTCCTGTGCCAGTTTATATTTCACATTTGTCATCTGGCTCATATTTTCTCTGGCTTCATTATGAATGCAATATATAAAAGCATCCGGTTCAAAGACGTTTACATGTCTTATTATATCTTCATAACGGGTCGAAGTTGTTAAAGCTTCAAAACTATTTCCCAACTGTGTAAAAAAAACCTCAATTACGGAAGCATTATTTCCTGTCAATAAAACTTTGTATTTCATCCTACTCCTCCTTAGATGAATGTTTATGAATAATCTGCTAAGTAGATTATATACGATATCCTGCCACATTTCCACTGTCTTTTATCATCCGATTCTTATAATACAAAAAAAGCTGCGCATCTTTAATCCGATGCGCAGCCTCTGCCCAGAAACCTGTTTAGAAGTTGTTGTTGTTTTTCTGGTTGCTGTTAGAGCAATTGTTGCTGTTGTTGCTGTTCTTCTGGTTCTGTTTTTCATTGTTGCTGTTATTGTACTTGTTTTCCTGATTCTGTTTTTCATTCTGGTTATAATCGTTTTTAGACATTTTGTATTCCTCCTGATTATTTTTTGTTACAGGAATAGTATGTCTTATACAAATTAAAA
>DNJW01000121.1 GCA_003488965.1 Lachnospiraceae bacterium
TCTGCTGCGTTTTTTGTGAAGCGGGAGCGGGGCGCACGTGGAAATATGTTCTCTGGCTGCGCGGACGGCTAACAAAACAAACAAAAGTCATCCCCCACATCTAATTTGCAATTCCTTAAATTTCTGCTATACTAATAATAAACGAAATCAATGTCGTTTACTATAATAGAAGGACTAGACCACCTATCCGAAAGGAGACGATACATTATGCAAGGAAGAATCCATTCATTAGAAAGCTTTGGAACCGTAGACGGTCCCGGTACACGTTTCGTTGTGTTTGTACAAGGGTGCCCTATGCGTTGCGCCTACTGCCACAATCCCGATACCTGGCCCATGGACGGCGGAACTCTTATGGAGCCGGAAGAAATCTTTGAACAGTATAGACGGAATAAACCCTTTTATAAATCCGGCGGAATTACCGTAACCGGAGGCGAACCCCTGATGCAGGTTGATTTTCTTATTGACCTATTCACAATTGCTAAAAAAGAAAATGTCCATACTTGCATTGATACCTCCGGCATCGCTTATAAACCGCAAAATACAGAATGGATAAAAAAACTGGATTATCTTATGACGCTGACCGATTTAGTAATGCTTGATATAAAGCATATTGACCCGGTAAAGCATCAAGAACTGACCTCTCAGCCTAATGATGGCATTTTGGCATTTGCTGCTTATCTCAATGAAAAACATGTGGATATGTGGATTCGCCATGTTGTTGTCCCCGGCATCACTGACGACGACAAATATCTTTTTGAATTGGGCTATTTTATCGGACAGTTCGATAACCTGAAAGCTATTGATGTATTGCCCTATCACACAATGGGCGAAGCGAAATATGAAAAATTGGGAATGACCTATAAGCTTGCCGGCGTTCCTGCCATGGATAAAAACAAAGTAATAGACAAAAAGCAAGTCATTCTGGATGGCATTAAAAAACGCCGCAATTTATAAAAGGTTCCTCTTGTATTTACACAAGTTTTATATTAAAATAAATACAGAGTTTGATAACAATTTATCAATAACGATACACCTATAAAGGAGGATTTCACTATGGCATACGTAATCAATGATTCTTGTGTTAGCTGCGGAGCTTGTCAGGGACAATGTCCTGTTGGCGCTATCAGCGAAGGTGACGGCAAGTTTGAAATTGATCCCAACACATGTATTGAATGCGGTTCTTGTGCAGGCGGCTGCCCTGTTGGTGCTATTTCACAAGAATAAAACATAACTCAAAGGCCTCCCATCAAACGATGGAAGGCTTTTTTCTTTCCCCAAACCGATGCGGCTTATCTTTTTCCTTTCTTTTTCCTCTTTTGCTGTAATTCCTCAAAAGCTCGTCCACCTTTTTATAATGCTCCTCCTCCCGCTTTCTGCGTTCATTCTCCCTCTCTTCTTCTTTTTCCTCCTGCTGGCGAAATTGGTAATCCATTTCCTTCAGCACACTTTGCTTAATTTCTTCACACAGCTCCCTATTGCTCTCTTTTACCGCCTCACTGATAATATGCTGCAGCAGCACCTGAAGCCTGTAACTCTTTTCTTCTTTGCTTTCCTGATTCCTCTCTGCCAGCTCTCTTTTTCCAATAATTTCTATCATATGCTTCTCCTGCTCGCTTATCACTCTTCCCCCGTTTTCATTATCTGAATGTTCTCTATAAACTATCATACTCTCTGGAATCTCCTTACTCATTAATCTTTCTAGTTTACCGTCCTTTAACACCATGCGAATCGCCTTCAACTGCAGCCCCTGCTCCTTTAATCTTTTTATTTCCCTGAAACGCTCCACATCTTCTGCTGTGTAATATCTGTGCCCCAGTTCATTTCTCTTAATAGGAATGTTCAATTCTTCTTCCCAATATCTAAGAACATGAGATTCTACCTCTACCTGCTTCGCTGCATCAGAAATCAAATACCGTACTTGTTCCATGCTTTCCTTTCTCCTCCTTTCTATTATGTAAAAAAGCACAAAAAGAGGACAGCTAATCTAAGCTAATCCTCTTTCGTAAACCGACTGTTTATTGCCTGCTGTCCGGTTTTACCTGACCGCAGCATTTCTCTATTTCTGCATATTTGCAAATTTTGTATATTCGGGCAGCCATACAAGTTCTATGGTGCCAATCGGCCCGTTTCTCTGCTTTGCAATAATAATTTCTGCTATGCCTTTTCTGTCTGTATCTTTATTATAATAATCGTCACGGTATATAAACATAACCACATCCGCATCCTGTTCGATAGCCCCGGACTCTCTTAAGTCCGAAAGCATCGGACGGTGATCCGGTCTTTGTTCCACCGCACGGCTTAGCTGCGAAAGCGCCAGTACCGGCACTCCCAGTTCTCTGGCCAAGGCCTTTAAGGAACGGGATATATCCGAAATCTCCTGCTGCCTGGAATCGTTTTTTCCGCTTCCTGACATTAATTGAAGATAATCAATAATAACCATCTTTAAATCATGTTCCAATTTATATTTTCTGCACTTGGAGCGCATCTCCCCTATTGTAATTCCCGGCGTGTCATCAATAATTAAATTAGATTTTCCGATTACGCCTGCACTTTCTATCAGTTTTTCCCATTCACTGTCCGAAAGGCTTCCGGTCCTTAGCTTCTGGGCATCCACCTTTGATTCCAGCGAAAAAAGTCTGTTTACCAGCTGTTCCTTTGACATCTCCAGACTAAATATAGCTACTGCCTGGTTCAGCTTAAAAGCCACATGCTGGGCAATATTCAGCACAAATGCCGTTTTCCCCATAGAAGGACGGGCGGCTATCAGCACCAAATCCGAAGGCTGCATCCCCGCTGTACGATAATCCAAATCAATAAATCCGGTTGCAATGCCAGTCACATTTCCTTTATTTTTTGAGGCTTTTTCTATCTGGTCCATAGCGTTCATAACCACCTGACGGATAGGCACAAAATCCTCTGAATTTCTTTTCTGTACCAGGTTAAAAACCCGCTTTTCCGTATCCTCTAATATGACCTCCAGGCTTTCCTTGCCCACATAACATGTATTGGCTATCTCTTCATTCAGCTTAATCAAGCGCCTGAGCATGGACTTTTCGGCTACTATATTCGCATAATGCTTAATATTTGCAGAGGTAGGAACTGCGTTAAGCAAATCCCTGATATATTCCAAACTGCTTACCTCCGGCGGCACATCCTTCTCTCTAAGCCTGTCCTGCAAGGTAACCATGTCTACCGGTTTTCCTTCGTCATTTAATTCTACCATTGCTGCAAAAAGAGTTCCGCACTGCCTGCTGTAGAAATCCTCTTCCGTCACTATTTCGGATGCGGATACAATTGCATCCTGATCCATAATCATGGCACCGATTACCGACTGCTCCGCCTCTATACTATGCGGCAAAACTCTTTTCAGCAACGCCTCTTCCATTGCCGCCACCTTATTACCTCTTGTCTTTCAGCAACTTTGTTTATTCCGCTTCCTGCACCTTTACCTTAAGTTTTCCCGTTACCTTAGGATGCAGCTTTACTGCCACTTCATATACCCCAAGACTTTTAATCGCTTCCGGCATCTGAATCTTCTTTTTATCAATTTCCATGTTGCACTGTGTCTTTGCTGCCTCCGCAATCTCTTTCGAGGATACGGAACCAAAACTCTTTCCTCCCTCTCCCGTCTTAATGCGGACAACCACTTCCTTTGATTCCAGTTCCTCCGCAAATGCTTTAGCAGCTTCCAGCTGCTCCTTTGCAATTTTAGCCTCATTAGCTTTCTTCAGTTTCAAATCGTTCATATTTTGATTGTTTGCTTCCACACCAAGCTTTTTAGGCAATACATAATTCCTTGCATAGCCATCGCTTATCTCCACAACATCCCCTTTTTTTCCAAGCTTCTTTACATCCTCTAATAAAATTACTTTCATACTAAAAACCCTTGCCTTTCCTCATATGCATAAACTTAATATTGTCTAAATCGCACCTTCCTCTATCATCCTGTCCAGCGTATGTTTCATAATACCGATTCCTTCCGCCAGAGACGTATTTTCCATCTGGCAGCCGGCTGAATTAATATGTCCGCCTCCGCCCAGCCTTTCCATAATAATCTGAACATTCACCTCATCTATGGAACGGGCGCTGACATATATCTGGTTCTGATACTCCGTTAACACAAAGCTCGCCTTAATTCCTTTAATATTCAGCAGTTCGTTTGCTGCCTGTGCACCGATTACTGTGGGATTAGAAAGATCCTCGCTTGTACATATTGAAATTGCATACACATCTCTATAAATCTCCGCCTGGCTGACAGCATCCGCCTTTGCCTTATATTCCACCGCATCTTCCCGGAACAGCTTGCGTACACGCATCACATCCGCACCGTTCCTGCGCAGAAACGCCGCCGCTTCAAATGTCCTGACCCCTGTCTTGGTCATAAAATTATTGGTATCTATCATAATACCAGAATACATACAGTCCGCTTCTATGCTCTTTATTTTAATATTATCTTCCACATATTGCAGCATTTCCGAAACCATTTCGCAAGTAGAGGAAGCGTAGGCCTCCACATAAGACAAAGTAGCGTTCTCAATAACTTCCGTCCCCTGCCTATGATGGTCAAAAACTACTATAGATTTGCAAAGCCTCAGCAGTTCCGGGCAATCCGTAATACTTGGCTTATTTACATCCACTACTACCAGGACTGCATTGTTTCCTACCAGTTCTATCGCATGCTGTCCGTTAATAATCAGGTCATCATCATATTCCGGATTGTTTCTGAACATGTCTATAAAAGGCTGAAGAGAGGAAGAAGTATCGCTGAAAACAATATGTGCCTTCCTTTCTAACGTTGCCGCAATACGGGTAATACCCACGGCGGCGCCGAAACTGTCAATATCCGCATTTCTATGCCCCATGACAATAACCTTGTCCTTGCTGGTTATTATTTCTTTTAAAGCATGGGCCTTTACTCTTGCTTTTACTCTTGTACTCTTTTCTATCTGCTGACTCTTTCCTCCATAATATACCGTATTATGGGGAGTTTTTACCACTGCCTGGTCACCGCCCCGTCCCAGTGCCAAATCAATGGCATTTCTTGCAAACTCATAATTCTGCGCATAAGTAAGACCATCCAATCCGACCCCAATGCTGATTGTTACTGCCATTTCGTTTCCGATGTTTACCGTTTTCACATCTTCCAGCAAGTCAAAACGGTTTTCTTCCAAATATGACACTGCCTTTTTGCGCATGATAATAAGAAATTTATCCTTTTCCATTTTCTTGCAGATTCCGTCCAGCCCTGCAATATACTTATTGACTTTCCGGTCAATCAGCGCAATCAGCAAAGAACGCCTTACCTCTTCCACGCTGTCCAGCGCTTCTTCATAATTATCCAAATACAACAGACCGATTGCCAGACTCTGGTCATCTACTTCCTGCAGTGCTATCTTCAAGGCTGTTTCATCAAAAAGATATAAAGCAATCAGATATCCGTCATAATCTTCTTCCTCTATAATATCGCTGTTACGGGCCATTTCCGCCAGGGAAATTTTCTTCATTTTTGCCACATAGTCATTATTTTCGAAGCTTACGCTAAGTTCTACCTCGTCCACTGCTCCGGGCAGCTTTTCCTTTGTCACCATAGGAAAAAGCGAAGTAATCGATTTACGGTAGCCTTTTTCCTTATGCACGGCTCTTTCAAAGGCTATGTTTGTCCAAATAATTTTTCCGTCTTCATCCAGCAAGGCATGAGGAAGATCCAAATCCCGAAGCAGCCTTCTCTGTATCTGTCCGTACTGGGTGGCAAAGCTAATCAATTCATTCATAATAACCGGCTTGTTATAAAGAAACAAAGATACTACCACTGCATAATAAAATATAACAAAACATGTAAGAATTAACCCTGCTCTATAGTCAATCACATAAATTCCAAGTGTTACAAGAACCAGCAAAATACCTAAGTATAAGGAGGTCTGCATATATTTCTTTAATCTGCCTTTCAGCTTTATACTGTTCTTCATAAGATAGATTTCCTTTTCCGCTGCATTATCCCATGTGAAAAATATACCTTTTATAGTATAGCATTTTTTCTTCTAGACTTCCATAATATTATTTGGCGGTTTTGAGTAT
>DNJW01000268.1:0-179 GCA_003488965.1 Lachnospiraceae bacterium
CTGCTGTGCAAAGACAAATACTCCTTTATATTCTGCTATATTCATTTTCATTCACCACACTTTTCCTAATTTTTTATATTACGTGTTTCACTTTTAACTTGTCGACAATGTAATCAACTGCTTCCGTAGGGTCAAGGGAAACCTTTTCGCCGGCACCCTTTCTTACTTTATCGGAAGCC
>DNJW01000268.1:348-1863 GCA_003488965.1 Lachnospiraceae bacterium
ATTCATTGTTTGAACCTCCATTTAATTTAACAATACGTTCGTTAGATGACGTGTTTTACTTTCAGCTTATCAACGATGTAGTCAACGGATTCCGCAACATCGAGATTCACCTTCTCGCCCGCTCCCTTTCTCACCTTGTCGGAAGCTCTCGCGATCTGTGTCGGAGAACCTTTCAGACCGAGGTTGGAATCTTCTACATCCACCAGATTTGCTCTTCCCCATACGGTGATATCTGCTTTGTATGCATCGAAAATTCCGCCCGGTGTCATATAACGGGGCTCGTTTAACTCAGCAAGCGCTGTAATCAGACAAGGCATTTTTGCCTTTAACACATGATATCTGTCATCGAACTGGCGCTCAACAATTACGCTGTCGCCGTCAATTTTGATATTCTGTGCGTAGGAAATAACCGGAATTCCCAAATGCTCGGAAATCTGAGGTCCAACCTGTGCAGTATCGCCGTCAATCGCCTGACGTCCAGTGATAATCAGATCATATTCCAAATTGCGGATAGCGCCTGCCAATGTCTGGGAAGTTGCCCATGTATCAGCTCCTCCAAGCACCCTGTCAGTTACAAGGATACCTTTGTCTGCGCCCATAGCCATAGCTTCACGGAGAACCTCTTCTGCCTTGGGAAGTCCCATGGTGAGAACAGTTACTTCTGCGCCGTACTCATCTTTTAATCTAAGAGCCGCTTCCAATCCGGCCTTGTCGTCAGGGTTCATAATTGTAAGCATCGCCCCTCTGTCAAGTGTACCGTCAGGATTGAACTTAACGCCGCCCTTTGTATCAGGTACCTGTTTAATACAAACAACAATTTTCATTGTATTTCCACTCCTTATTTTCGTTAGATTTTCATTTTTTCTGTATTATTACGATGTGCTATTTCAGCAATGCTCCTGAGATTACCATCCGCTACACTTCGCAAGCGATGTGCTATTTCAGTAACGCTCCTGAGATTACCATCCGCTGCACTTCGCGAGCGATGTGCTACTTCAGTAACGCTCCTGAGATTACCATCCGCTGCACTTCGCTTGTACCCTCGTAAATCTCGGTAATCTTCGCATCGCGCATCATACGTTCTACATCATATTCTCTCGTATAGCCGTAACCGCCGTGAAGCTGTACTGCCTTTGTGGTAACTTCCATAGCAACTTCTGCTGCATATAATTTTGCTTTTGCGGCTTCTACGGAATATACTTTCTGGGTGTTCTTTGCAACTGCTGCTTTATAAACAAGTAACTGCGCTGCTTCTACCTTAGTAGCCATGTCGGCAAGCTGGAACTGGGTATTCTGGAACTGGCCGATGGAACGTCCGAACTGTTTTCTTTCTTTTACATATTCAATTGTTCTTTCCAAAGCGCCCTCTGCAAGACCAAGTGCCTGGGAAGCAATACCGATACGCCCGCCATCCAGAGTATGCATTGCGATACCGAAGCCTTTGCCCTGCTGACCGAGGATATTTTCCTTCGGAATTCTGCAGTCTGTGAAAATCAACTCATATGTAGAAGAACC